>NZ_JBJLSH010000017.1:0-76444 GCF_050871905.1 Kineococcus haloalkalitolerans | reverse complement strand
GCCCCGCGCGTGGCGCCCGCCCCCCACCCCCCCCCCCCCCCCCCCCCCCCCCCCCCCCCCCCCCCCCCCCCCCCCCCCCCCACGTCCGGGTGGACCACCAGGGTGACCCGCCAGCCCTCGCGCACCTGCGCCCGCGCGTGCTGGACGACGACCTGCGGGACGCCGGCCACCGCCGGCTGCGCGATGTGCACCACGTGTCGCGACACGGCCCTGACCCTAGAGGCGCACGTCCACCGCGGGAACGGCGCGGGGTGGGACGGACGGCGGGAGCACCGCCGAGCCCGTAGCATCGCCGCGCTGCACGGACGTCGACCGGTGAGGAGTGCGAGGCGTGGGTGGTCTGCGGTTGCCCGACCTGCCCGCGGCGGTGCGCCGGCGCTGGCTCGTGGTCCTCCTCCTCGTGCTCGCCACCACCGCCGGGGGGAGCGCGTACGCCCTGTCGCTGCCGGACCGGTACGAGAGCGCGGGCGTCCTCTCGCTGACGCTGGAGCCGGAGGCGACGACCAGCACGGACCTCATCCGCATCGAGGCTCCCCGCTACGCCGTCGCGCTCTCGTCACCCGCCGTGCTCGAGCGCGCGGACCGCGAGCTCGGTCTCGGCGGGCGCATCACCAGCGACGACGTCGCGGTGACGACGTCGTCCGACACCGGCAACGTACGCATCGCTGTGACCGACGAGGACCCGCAGCTGGCGACGGCCCTGACCCGGCGCCTCATCGAGGTGGGGACCGAGCTGGCCGCGCAGGATCCCCTGCTGCGCAGCGTGGTGACGTCCGAACCCGTCACGCCGCGGTCCCCGGTCGGTCCGCGGCGCGCGGCCGTCGTGGCGGCCGCCGCCGTGCTCGGCCTGGCCCTCGGCCTGGCGTGCGTGGCGGCCCTGGAGCTGCGGCGCCCGCTCGTGCACGACACCGGCGCGCTCGCCCGCCGGCTCCCCACCGTGCTGGCGTGGGGCCGCGGAAGGGGACGACCGCGCCCGGACGACGGGCGCGACGCCGCCACGGTGCGCCGGCTCGCGGCCGCCGCGGTGGGAGCGGGAGGGCGGTGGCCCGGGCGGGACGTCCACGTCGCCGTCGTGCCCGCGGCCGGGTCCACCGGCGCGCGCGACCTGGCCGGCGCGCTGAGCAGCGCCCTGTCGGTGTCGGCGGCCGGGCGGGCCGCGCTGCCGGGCACCGACCACCGGCCCGCGCCCGAGGTCACCGCGGCAGCGGTCGAGGCACCGGGAGCGGTGGGCGACGCGGCCCGGGTGGACGGCTCGCTGACGACCGCTGACGCCGCGGTCGTCGCGGTCCCCCTGGGCAGCCCTCTCAGGGCGGCGCTGGAGTGCGTGGAGGTCCTGGCGGCCGTGCACGTCCCGGTGCTGGCGGTCGTGACGACCCCCCGCGAGGCGGGAGGACCGGCGCCGGACCCGTCCCCGGGGGCGGGGGCACGCGCCGGCGGACACCGGGTCCACCCGTGAGGTGGGCGCTGGCACCCGCCGCCGTCGCCCTCAGCGCACCGGTGGCCTTCCTGCCCCTGGGCCCGGTGCAGGTCGTGGAGGCCGTCACCCTCGTCGTCGTCGCCACGGTCCTGGCGGGCCGCGCCCTCGACCCCTGGGACGACGTCCCGGCGACGGCGCTGTGGGTGGTGCCCCTGCTACTCGCGGCGGTCGTATCCGCCCCGTGGTCGGTGCACGAGGACGCGACCTTCCGGGCCCTGGCGCAGCTGTCCGCCGGGGCCCTGCTGGCGCTGGCCACCTGCCGGGCCGTGGGCGGCCCCCGCGGTGGCCGGGTCGTGGTCCGAGCCGTGGTGGCCGCGGCCGTCGTCGTGGGGGCGCAGGCACTCCCGAGCGCGTCGCAGCAGCGGGCGGCGTTCGGCGGTGCGGTCGTGGCCGGGCGCAGCACCGGCAACTTCGCCCAGCCCAACGAGTTCGGCCTCTTCACCGCCGTCGCGCTGGTCCTGGCCGTCGCCCTGGCGTCCGCGGCGACCTCGCGCACCGAGCGGTTCCTCACCCTCACCGCCGTCGCCGTGCTCGCCGCGTCGCTCGCCGTCTCGCTCTCGCGCGGCGCGTGGATCGGCGCCGCGGCGGGCGTCGCCGCGCTGGCGCTGCTCCTGCCGCGCGTCCGGCGGGGGCTCCTGGTGGGCCTGCCGGTGGCGGGCGCGCTGGTGGCCGCGGCGGGCGCCGCCCTCCCGGACCTGGTGGGCACCACGCTCCTCGGCCGCGTGTCGTCGCTGTCGGCACCGGCGGACAACCCCTACGACGAGCGTCCGGCCATCTACGCCGAAGCGCGGCGCCTGGTGGAGGAGCGCCCGGTGACGGGGTACGGGCCGGGCACCTTCCCGTACGCCTCCGAGGGCGCCACGGCGATCGGCACCGCCGGACAGGCGGAGCACGCCCACAACGCGCTGCTGACGGTCGCCGCCGAAGCCGGCCTGCCGGGCGCCCTCGCCCTGGTGGTCTGGACCCTGGCGGTCGCCGCCGCTGTGCTCAGCGGGCTCCACCGGGAGAAGACCGCGCCGACCGGGGCGGAGCCGCTCCTGACCGGCGCGCTGCTCGCGGGCTGCGGTGCGGCCCTCTTCGTCGTGGTGGTCCACGGCTTCGTCGACTACCCCCTGCGCAACCCCCTCAACTTCCTCCTGCTGTGGCTGCTGGCCGGCGTGGTGCTGGGCCTGCGGGCGCACCAGGGGGACCCCGCACGTCCTGACCAGGAGAGCACTCGTGACACCTCGTCTGCGCTGCACCGTCGTCCAGCCCTTCGCCACGGTCGGTGGAGCTGAGCTCTGGCTGCTGCGCGTGCTGGCGGCGACCGACCGCCTCGACGTCGACGTCGTCCTGCTCGAGGCGGGACCCCTCGAGGACGAGCTGCGGGCCGCCGGCGTGCGCACGAGCGTGCTGCCGACCGGCCGCACAGCCGCTGCCGTCGCCGGCAGCGCGGTGCGCTTGGGCCGCCTGCTGCACCGGTCGCACCCGGACGTGGTGATGGCCAACGGAGTGAAGGCGGCGGCCGCCCTGGTGCCGGTGGCGCGCGCCCTCGGCGTGCCGGTGGTCTGGATGAAGCACGACTTCTCGCTCGACGCGCACGTCGCCCGCCCGCTGGGACTGCTCGCGGACCGGGTGGTGGCCAACTCCGCAGCCGTGGCGGAGGCCACGGGCCGGACCGACGCCGTCGTGGTGCCCGTGCCGAGACCGCGGTCCGCGGCCGCTCCGGCGGAGCGAGCCAGGGAGGTCTGGCAGGAAAGGGGGGTGCCCTTCGACCGGGGTCCCGTGGTGGCGGTGCTGGGACGGCTCAACCCCTTCAAGGGCATGGACACGGCGGTCCGCGCGCTCGCCCACGCTCCGGCGCGGGAGTGGCGGCTGGTCCTGGCGGGCACGGAGGACCTGGCCATCGGCGCCGGTGAGCGGGACCGCCTGCTGGCCATCGCCCACGACTTGGGCGTCCAGGACCGGGTGCACCTCGTGGGGGAGGTGCCGGACGCGGCGCACTGGCTGGCCGCCTTCGACGCGGTGGCCGTCGTGACCCGCAAGGACACCCGCACCCGCCTGGGGGCCCCGGCTGGCTACGGCAGGGAGGGATACTCCCTGGTCGCCCTGGAGGCCCTGGCGGCGGGGGTCCCGCTCGTCGGCGCCCGCGACAACCCCGAGGTCGAGCGCATGGCCTCGGCCGGCGGGGTGGTCGTCGAGGCGGACGACCCCGCCGACGTGGCGCGCGCCCTGGGCGAGCTGAGCTCCCCCGCCCGCCGGCGCGCGCTGGGCGACGCCGGCCTCGCCCTGGTCCGCGAGCACCCGGACGACCCGCTGATCGCCGACCGTGTCGTGCAGGTGCTCGCCGAGGCGGCGGGACGTCCGGGCGCCGGCCTCTCCGGCGTCCCCGTGACGGTCGTGACGGCGCTGCGCGACGAGGAGGGGCACGTCGATGCGCTGGTCGGGTCCGTCCTGCCGCAGCTGCGCCCCGACGACGAGCACCTGCTGGTCGACGACCGCTCGACCGACGGCACGCGCGCCGAGGCGCAGGCGTGGGCCGCCCGGGACCCGCGCGTCCGGGTCCTCGACGGCCCGGGGGTCAACGCGGCCGCAGCGCGCAACACCGCGTTCCGGCAGGCGCGGCACGAGGTCGTGGCCACCGTCGACGCGGGGTGCTCGCCGGTCGCCGGGTGGCTCGACGCGCTGCGCGCCCCCTTCGCCGAGCCCGGCCCCCCGGACGTCGTCGTCGGCGTGTACTCGGTCCCCGCGCGGTCGGGCCTGTCGGCGGCGATGGCGCTGAGCGCCTTCCCGGACGTGGCGGAGTCCCGCAGGCGGACCCCCTGGCGCCGGGTCCACGGCCGGATCTTCGGCAGGTCCTTCTCGAGCACGCGCCTGGACACCCGGTCCATGGCGGTCAAGCGGTCCGCCTGGGAGGCCGTCGGAGGGTTCGACGAGCTGGCCCGCACGGCGGAGGACGCGGTCTTCGGGCACGCCCTGCTGGGCGCCGGCTACCGCAGCACCCTCGCGCTGGACGCCGAGGTCTCCTGGGAGCAGGCCGACCGGTTCCGGTCGACCGTGCGCATGTACTTCCGCTACGGGACGGGCGGGGCCGAGGCGGGGAACTGGCCCCTGGTCGCCCGCGACCTCGCCCGGGTGGTGGCGCTGGTGACCACGGCGGCGGTCCTGGTCGCCGGCCGGACGCGGTCCCGGGCCGTGGTCCTGGCGGGGGCGGGCGCCTACCTGTCCTCACCGGTGGCCCGAGCCCTGCGGGGGTGTCACGGAGCCGGGGCCCTGCTGCTGCTCCCCGTCGCGATCGTGGTCAAGGACGGGGCCAAGGCAGCGGGCTGCCTCGTCGGGCTGACGCGCCTGCTGCGTCGCCGCGCCGGGGCGGGGGGACGTCGCCGGTGACGGGAACGGGGACCGGGAGGGCGGCCCGGGCCATCGCGCTGCTGTCCTTCGCCGAGGTGGTCGGCAAGGTCGCCACCCTGGGTCTCCTGGTCTACGCCGTGCGCGTCCTCGACCCGGCGACCTTCGGCACCTTCTCCTACGCGCTCGCCTACGGGGCCTTGCTCGCGGTGCTGCCGGCGTGGGGGCTGGACCCCCTGCTCGTCCAGCAGGTCGGGCGGGACCGGTCGCGGCTGCCGGACCAGTACGCCCAGCTGCTCGTGCTGAGGACCGCGCTGGCGGTCCCGGTGCTGCTGGTCGGCGCGGTGGCCGGACTGGGCCTGCGCAGCGGCGACGGTGCCGGGTGGGCGATGGTCGCGATGCTCGTGACAGCCGTCGCCGAGAGCTACGCCCACGCCCCTCGCGCCGTCGCCGGGGTGCTCCGCGAGCAGTCGGCCACGGCACTGGTCCTGGTCGTCCAGCGGGCGCTGACGGCTGCGGCCGCCTGCGGCGCGCTGGCCCTCGGCTGGGGCCTGGTGGGGCTCACCACCGTCTACACGGTGGTGACCGTGGGCGGCACCGCCGTCCTCTTCGCACTGGTGGCGCGCCGGGGCGGGCGACCGGCCTGGTCGGGACTGCGGTGGCGGTCGCTGCGGAGCACGAGCAGGGCCTCGGTCCCGCTGGGTGTCGACGCGCTCATCGGCATGCTGCTGCTGCGCGCCCACACGCTGCTGCTCGGCTGGTTCCACGGAGACCGGGAGGTCGCTCAGTACACGGCTCCCTTCCGGCTCGTCGAGACCGTCCTCTTCGTGACGTGGGCGGTCTCGCGGGTCGTCTACCCCAGCATGGCCTCGGCCTCCTCGACCCGTGCCCTGCGCCGGACGCTGTCCTCGGGCCTGTCGATCGTCGGGTTCTTCTTCGTCCCCTACGCGGTCCTCCTAGCGGTGCGGGGGTACGACCTCCTCGACCTGCTCTTCGGCGAGTACTACGCCGACGAAGGAGCCACCGCGCTGGTCGTCCTGGCCGCCGCCCCGCTGGCGATCGGCATCGGGATGCTGCTGAGCTACGCCCTCGTCGCCCACGGCCGCAGCGACCTGGCCCTGTGGACGAGCGTGATCGCCGGCGCGGCCTCGCTCGTCGCGGACGTGTTCGTGCTCCCGGCCCTGGCCGTCGAGGGCGCGGCGATCACGACGACGGCGGCCTACGCGCTCGAGGCGGTGATGCTCGTCGTGCTGATCCGCCGAACGATCGGTGCGCCCGGCCTCGGGCGCGCGCTGCTGCTCCCGGCAGCCGCCACCCTCCCCGCGGCCGGCGCTGCGCTGCTGCCCATCGGCGTGCTGCCGGCCCTGGCGGTGGCGGGTGTCGTGTACGCGGCCGTCTGGTGGGTGGCGGCACGCAGGTGGCAGCCGGAGGAGGCCGCCGTCCTGCTCCAGGTCCTACCCCGGCGCCGGGGCTGACACGACGTGCTCGAGCATGCCGGCCGCCAGCCGGCGGCTGACGAGGAACCCGGAGGGGTGCAGCACGCGCTGGTGCAAGCGCTCGTGGAAGAAGGCCACGGCGACGTCGGGAGCCAGTCCTGGCGGAGCCCCCGCAGCGCTGAGCACCCGGCCCACCGCTCGGCGACCCTCGCGGAACAACGGGGCCTGCGTCCACGCGGCGCGGAAACGTTCCAGCACGGTCGCCTCGTCGAACGTGCGCAGCGCCGTGCGCTGCTCGAAGATCGACAGGACCAGTTGCAGGACGTCCATCCCCGCGGTCCCGACCGTTCCCGTCTCCCAGTCGATGAACCCCCGGAAGTCACCCCGGACGTCGAGGCTGTTCTGAGGACCCATGTCACTGTGGCGCACGACGCCCGGGACGCCCTCGCGCACACGTCCGAGCGCCGCCACGACCTCGGCGCGCGTCCTCGACGACATCCAGGACCCGTCCGCGGACGGAACACCGGCATCCTGTTCAGCCCGGGCCGCGGTCGCGACCGGTCGGCGCGCCAGTTCCACCAGCGCTCCCACCGCGCCCTGCACCGGTAGGTCCCACGCGAGGTCCCCCACCCCGCAGCCGGGCGGCAGGGGCTGCAGCCTCAGCGGCAGGCCAGCGACACCTTCCTGCACCCACGTGGCCCCGAACACCCCGAGGTGGCGCGGCGCGAAGGGGTAACCGCGCAGCTCCTGCAGCACACGGGCTTCCCGCTCGAGCGCCGAGGTGCGACCGGAGGCGACCTTACACACCACGAGCGGGTGTCCCGCACCACCGAACGCGAACGCCAACCACCCGAAGGAGCGCCGGGCGAAGGCCATGCTGAGCTCGGGTGGCTCTGCAGGCAGGCGGTCCGAGAAGGCCGCGAACTCGCCCCAGCGGTCGGTCACCTGCTGCCGGATCCGGTCGAAGTCGGGCCTGCGCGACGTCGGAGAGGTGCGCAGCGACGCCGCGATGAGCTGCGGTGCGCGGCCGCTGCGCACCAGGGCAGCGCGTCCCCCGCCCAGGGTACCCGCGGCCGGCAGGCTGCAGCGCAGCAGCGCCCCGAGGAGCTCCGCGACGTACTGGCGGGGTTCTGCGCTGGAGGCCTCCACGAACCAGTGGCGGGGGTGGACGGTCCTCGCGTACCTCCTGGACGCCATCGGTGCAGCGTAGCCGAGGCGGGCAGCGCGCCGGCCGACCGCG
The DNA here is from genome assembly GCF_050871905.1 of Kineococcus haloalkalitolerans. Lineage (NCBI taxonomy): Bacteria > Bacillati > Actinomycetota > Actinomycetes > Kineosporiales > Kineosporiaceae > Kineococcus > Kineococcus haloalkalitolerans. Next base: position 68,964 of record NZ_JBJLSH010000017.1, on the reverse strand, counting down.
GGGACGGCTGTCAGCGCACCGGACCCGCCGGGCGAACTTGCCGCACGACCCTGCGCACGCCCACCGGGCGCTCGGCAGCGCTCGCGGGCACCGCGGACGCCGCAGTCGGGCGCAGGCGGGACTGGAGGGCGGTGTACGCGGGCTTGACCGACAGGTCGCGGCGCAGCAACCCGTAGTTGTCGATGTGCGAGGAGGAGACTCCCCGGTCGCGGTCGTTGTACCAGAAGACGTGGGTGACGTAGGGGTAGCGCGTCCGGACCAGGTCCAGGGTCTGCAGGAGGAACTCGGCCTGCTGCTGCTCCGTCACCCCGCGGTTCCAGTTCGACTCGGTGCCCGTGTTCTGGTGGTTCGACCAGCCGAACTCCGTGAACCAAATCTGCTTGTGGCCGTCGCCGCGCTCCACCATCAGCCGGCGGACCGACGCCACGTGCGTCAGGAGGTAGATGTTGGTGCCCTTGGTGTCGGCGGTACCCGGCGCCTGGTCGGACGGCGCGAGGTACGGGTGCGTCGCCAGGACGTCGAAGCTCCCCGCCGCACCCGCGTCGTAGGCCTGCCGCAGCCACGACGTGTCGTTGTAGGACGTGCCTCCCAGGACGACGGGCACCCCGGGGTCGACGTCCTTGACGGCGCTGTAGCCGACCTGCGCCAGTCGCACGTACTGCGCGGGCGTCCCGTTCCAGAACCTCTTCAGGTTCGGTTCGTTCCAGATCTCGTAGGCGTCCACCCGCCCGGCCAGGTGCGCCGACAGCCACCGCATGAACCGGCCGAACTCGCGCACGTCAGCCGGGGGCGCGTTCGTCCCTCCGCCGGGGCTGGCCCACACCGGCGTCATGCCCACTTGAGCGAGCACCTTGATGCCGCGGGCGCGGGCCGCGTCGATCACCCTGTCGGCGCGGTCGACGTACCACTGGCTGGTGCACCCCGAGCACCGCTCCTCGTAGGAGGCCCAGCCGAGATCCAGCCGGATCCAGCCGACGCCGGCCGCCGCCAGGCGGTCGAGCACGACGAGCCGTTCCGCGTCGGTGTACGTCGACCACGTGCCGTGCACGTGGACGCCGACGCTCGGGGCGCTGCCGGTCGGGGCGCTGGGCGCGGGAGACGGCGCGGAAGACGCCCCGGCCGCCGGGGCCGTGGCGAGGGACACCGCCACGAGCAGGCTCAGCACCACGTGGACGAGACGCATCCGGGACGGGCGGCCTGACATGTGCTCCTCCTGCGGAACGTGGTGCACCGGAGAGGACTCCCCGGCGCTGTCCGGCTGTCGGCCGGTACCCCGGGGGGCCTTGAGGCGGCGGGCCCCGGTCTGCGGGGAAACCACTCGTTCGGAGTCGTGCCGGCGGTCGCGGACGGCTCTCACCGCGACGCGTCGCCGTGTCGACCCGGCCGCCGGTGCGTACGATGGGCGGTCCTCGGGAGCTCGGACGAGCTCCCGCGAACCGGAGGGCAGAGCACTGGCTCCACGCGCGGGCGCGACCGGTCCCGGAGTCCTGGCGTCGATCGCGGATCCTGAGCGCGTCGGTGCCCTGCAGCGCAGCGGGCTCGCCCCCGACGATGGGGACAGCGCCGCCTTCGACCGGTTCGCCAGGCTCGCGGCAGCGGTGCTGCGCGCTCCTGTCGCCTACGTGTCGCTGGTGACCGTGGAGTCCCACGTGGTGCTGGGAGCGGAGGACCTGACGGGCACCACCGCGGCGCCGCGCACGATGCCCCTGTCGCAGTCCGTGTGCGCCTTCTCGGTCGCCACCGGTGAACCCCTGGTCATCGAGGACGTCGCGCAGGATCCTCTGGTCCGGGGGAAACCCCAGCTGCAGGCGCGCGGGCTGCGCTCCTACGCGGGTCACCCGCTGACGGTCGACGGCGTCGTGCTGGGCAGTCTGTGCGTGATGGACCGGCAGCCGCGGCGCTGGTCACCGCAGGAGCTCGACGGCCTGCACGACCTCGCGGTGGCCGTGGTGGGAGAGCTCGAGCACCGCCGGACGGCCGCCGACCTGCGAGCTGCGCGCGACGGCGCACGACCGCTGCTGCGCGAGGTGGCCGCCGTCGGGAGGGCCGTGCGGGACCTGGCGGGGAGGGTCGCCAGCTCCGGGGACGGCCGCCTGCTGGAGGTCGCCAGCGCCGCCGTGGCCCGCGTGGAGGCCCTCGACCGGGCGGTCGAGGGCCTCCGGCGCCGAGGCGCCGACCCGTCCACGGACGACGCGCAGCGGACGGTCGACCTCGGCGGTGTCGCCGAGCGCGCCGTGCAGCGCGCGAAGACGTCTACCGACGCCTTCCTCACGGTGCACCGCGACCCCGGTCCGGTGCCCGTGGTGTGCGACCCGGTCCTGCTGGAGCAGGCCATGGACCACGTGCTGGTGACGCTGGTGCACCGCAGCCGCGGCAAGGCCGCCGTCAACCTGCGCCTGCGCGTGGTGGACGACGGTCAGCGGACCGCGGTGCTGGAGGTGAGCGCACCGTCGGCGCACGTCCCGCCGGAGGAGCTCGAACGACTCGTCGGTCGCCTGGACGTGGCTGCCCGCCGCGCACCGGAACAGGGCGCCGGCCCGCTCGTGACCACGACGACGGTCCGCGGCACCAGGGTGGCCGGTCCGTCCGTCCGCGCGGCCACCACGACGGGGGGCGGGGTGCGGGTCACCGCCTGGTGGGTCGTCTCCGAAGACGACTGAACCGCCGCGCGGACGACGGCCCGGAGCGCTGCTCCCTCAGCCTCCGCGGGCTCCCACCACCTGTGTGACCGTCCGCACCATGATCTTGAAGTCCCCCCAGAGGGACCAGTTCTCGATGTAGAAGTTGTCGAAGCTCGCCCTCTCCTCGATCGAGGTGTCGCCCCGCAGGCCGTTCACCTGCGCCCACCCGGTGAGACCGGCCGGGACGCGGTGACGGGCCATGTACCGGGGCACGCGGGGAGTGAACTGGTCGACGAAGTGGGGCCGCTCGGGCCGCGGCCCGACGATGCTCATGTCGCCGCGCAGGATGTTCCACAGCTGGGGCAGCTCGTCCAGCGACGACCTGCGCAGGAAGCGCCCCACCGGTCCGAGACGGTCGTCGTGCTTGATGTTCCAGTTCGTCGCGGACTCGCTGTCGTCGACCGGCTTGAGGGAGCGGAACTTCAGCACCTCGAAGGGCTGGCCGTCGAGTCCGACGCGGACCTGGCGGAAGATGATGCCGGGACCGCCCTCGTGGCGCACGGCGAGCGCGCACACCGCCATGACGGGCGAGAGCAGCAGCAGCGCCGTGGCGGACAAGACCACGTCGACCAACCGCTTGATCTTCCAGGCGAAGGTGCGGAAGGCGGCCCGGCGCACCCGGATGAGCGGCGTGCCGCGCACCTGGTCCATGTCCCGCGTCGTGGTATGCACCTCGAACAGGCGCGGGACGAGGAGGATCTCCACCTCGAGGCGGTCGCACGTGCGCAGGACCTCCACCAGGTCGGCCTCGCGGCGGCTGCCGAACGCGACGACGACGGTCTCCACGGCGAAGTCCTCGATGAGCCAGGCGAGCTCCTCGTACCCGCCCAGGAGGGGGGCCGGCAGCTCCTCGGGTCGTTCAACCCTCGGCCGGGTGTCGACGAACCCCACGGGGTTCAGTCCGAGCTCGGGGTGCTGGCGCAGTGTCCTTGCTATCCGCAGACCGACCTCACCCGCGCCGATGACGAGCGTGGCGTGGCGCAGGCGGCCGTGGCGACGGGCCCACCGCGCCGCGCTGTAGGCCAGACCGCGGAGCACCAAGAGGCTGCCGGTGACGCACACGAGCTGCAGCGCGCCCTCCGGCCGGGACCGCCACTGCACCCCCAGGGCGGACAGGGCGAGCTCGGTGGTCAGGCACGCGACGCCGACCGCGATCACGTAGGGAGCGTCATCGAGGAGGGACCTCGACAGGCGCGGCCGGTACAGGCCGAAGATCCAGAAGCTGATCAAGAGCACGGCGAGCAGCACGGCACCCATCGGCTCCGGCGGCCAGAAGACCAGGCCGACCCCGAGGAAGGCCACGAGGTCGACCAGCAGGAGGTAGAACGCCGTGGGGGCGCGCAGGACCCATGGGCGCAGAGCCTGCGGGTCGAACATCCGCGGTTCGAGGAGGACCCTCCCCTCAGGTCCCTCGTGCGCCAGCGGTCCCGACGTGTGCGCGGAGGCCATGGATCGGCGTGCTCCTTCCCGGAGATCGACGTCGGACCGCACGAGCGTCGTCACCGGGCCGGGACGGGGAGGCGGCGGTCGAGCCCGCCGAGATCGTAGGACAGGTCAGCTCGACGCACAGGTCGAGCTGCCGACGACCCGTCCGCGTCGTCCCTCCTCGACGAAGCGCCAGGAACCACCTCGGCCCACCGGTCCCGAACGGCGTCAGGCCCCCGTCCGCTCGTAGCGGACGGGGGCCTGACGCGCCGGTCACCGACCGGCCGGGGACCTCAGTCCAGGTAGTCGCGCAGCACCTGCGAGCGCGACGGGTGGCGCAGCTTGGACATCGTCTTGGACTCGATCTGGCGGATCCGCTCGCGCGTCACGCCGTAGACCTTGCCGATCTCGTCCAGCGTCTTGGGCTGACCGTCGGTCAGGCCGAAGCGCATCGACACCACACCGGCCTCGCGCTCGGAGAGGGTGTCGAGCACCGAGTGCAGCTGCTCCTGCAGCAGCGTGAAGCTCACCGCGTCGGCCGGGACAACGGCCTCGGAGTCCTCGATGAGGTCGCCGAACTCGCTGTCGCCGTCCTCGCCCAGCGGGGTGTGCAGCGAGATGGGCTCACGGCCGTACTTCTGGACCTCGACGACCTTCTCGGGGGTCATGTCGAGCTCCTTGGCGAGCTCCTCCGGCGTGGGCTCGCGGCCCAGGTCCTGCAGCATCTGCCGCTGGACGCGGGCGAGCTTGTTGATGACCTCCACCATGTGCACCGGGATGCGGATGGTGCGGGCCTGGTCGGCCATGGCGCGGGTGATGGCCTGGCGGATCCACCACGTCGCGTAGGTCGAGAACTTGTAGCCCTTGGTGTAGTCGAACTTCTCCACCGCGCGGATCAGGCCGAGGTTGCCCTCCTGGATGAGGTCCAGGAAAAGCATGCCGCGCCCGGTGTAGCGCTTGGCCAGGGAGACGACCAGGCGCAGGTTGGCCTCGAGCAGGTGGTTCTTGGCCCGGCGACCGTCCTCGCTGATCCACCACAGCTCGCGCTTGAGCGTCTGGTCGGTGACGTCGCCGGAGTGCAGCTTCTCCTCGGCGAACAGGCCGGCCTCGATGCGCTTGGCGAGCTCGACCTCCTGCTCGGCGTTGAGGAGGGCGACCTTGCCGATCTGCTTGAGGTAGTCCTTGACCGGGTCCGCGGTGGCGCCGGCGGTGGCGACCTGCTGGGCCGGGGCGTCGTCGTCGTCGTCGGTGAGCACGAAGCCCCCGGCGGTCGGCTTGGCGGGACCGGAGTCCGCCTCGGCCTCGGGAGCGGCCTCCTCGTCGGTGGCGGCCTCCTCGGCGGGTGCCTCGGTGACGGCGGCGTCGACCTCGGCGAGCAGGTCCTCCTCGCGCACCTCGTCCTCGGCGGGCTCGCCGCCCTCGGGCGCACCGGTGGCGGGAGCCGCGGCGGGCGCGGCCGGCGCCGCCTTGGCGGTCTTGCGGGCGGTGGTCTTGGCGCGGGTGGCCCTCTTGGCGGGCGCGGCACCGTCGACCTCGGCGGAGCCGTCCACCGCGGGGGCGGAGGTCGTGGTGGGGGCCGCGGCGCGCTTGGCGGGCCGGGCGGTCTTGGTGGCGGTGGCGGTCGACGTCGCCCGGCGCGTCCCGGCGGCCGCGACGGCGCGCTTGGGAGCGGCCTCGGGCACGCGGACGGTGATGCCGGCGTCGTCGAGGGCGCGCAGAACGGCCTTCATGCGCTGCACGGGCAGCTGGGCGTCCTCGCACGCGGTGCGGACGGCGTGGGCGTCGACGAAGCCGTGGGTGGTGCCGTGCTGCATGAGCTCCTGGAACGGAGCGGTCGCGAACTCGGGCGGGAGAGGCCGGGAGGTCGGTGCCGACGACACGAACTGCCTTTCGTCGAGGGGCGGAACGGGCCGCGCGGGCAGCGGCCGACAACGTCAACACCAGCGGGTGGGGGTTCATGCCCGGTGACTGCCCGGTGACGACGTCAAAGGACCATTCTGGCACGCCGCGGGCCGCGGCGACGCCCCGCGGGCGCACCGGCCGCGCTGCGCGGGCCGCTCACTCCTCCGGCTTGACCGCCAGGACCGGGCACGGCGCGTCCAGCAGGATGCGCTGCGCGCTCGCGCCGAGGATGAGCTTGCCGACGGGGGTGCGGCGGCGCAGGCCGATGACGATGAGCTGCGCGCCCGTCTGCTCCGCCGCGGTGATGAGGTCGTCCGCGGGGTCCTCGCTGTCGGGCACCTCGCGCAGCTCGTGCCCCAGGCCGGCGGTGTCCAGGTCGGCGCGCACCGCGTCGTGCACGGCCTCCAGCTGCGCCCTCTCGTCGGGGTCGGCCTCGCGGCCCGGTCGCACGCTGTGCACGACGACCAGGGGCTGCGCCAACCGGACGGCCGCCGCGCCGGCGTCGCGCAGGGCGGTCCGGCCCTCGGGGTTGGCCACGTACCCGACGACGATGCCCATCGACGACCTCCTGCGTGCAGCGGCCCGGCGTGCGGCGGAGCGCGGGCTGGCCCGCGCGGCCGGCCGCAGGCCCGGGCGGCTCCTGCGGCGACGACCGTCGCGACCGTACTGCATGCCGCACCGCGTGCCGCGGGGGCCGCCGCCCCCCCGACCGCGGACCCGACCGCCGGCCGGGCTCCTCACCCGGTCGGACCGGGCGGTCGCCGGCGCGGCGGCAGGCCCAGCGCCAGGGCCTGCGACAGCAGGCGCGCCAGCGGGTGGTCGGGGCGGGCCCGCAGCGCCGCGTCGACGGCGGCGCCGGCGCGCACGCCGTCGCCGAGGGACCACCACGCCCACGCCGCCACGGACCACGCCGGGGCGGCCGCCCGGCCCGGGCCCCACCGCGCGACGTCGGCCGCCAGGGCGGCGGTGGCGCGCGCCCGCACCGGGTGGGGCGGGGCGCCGAGCGCGGCCTCCAGGGCGAGGTGGCCGGCCACCGTGGCGGGGCCGGGCACCGCGCCGGGGGCGGCGGTGCCGGCGGGTGCGCCCTCGACGAGGACGTCGGCGGCCCGGGAGCCGGTCGCGCCGGGTGCGGTGTCGGCCAGGACCGCGTCGCGCAGCCGCTCGTCCTCCAGCGCGGCCAGCAGCCGCCCGCACACCTCCGGGTCGGCGGCGGCCACCGGCCCGGCCACCTCGTGGCGGGCGCGCTCGCCGCGCCACAGGGCCAGGTCCTCCCGCCGCCGCCCGGCGGTGACCGGCCGGCGGGCGTGCCGGCGCCGGGCTCGGTCGGCGTCGCGGCGCGCGGGCGAGGCGACCGGGGGTGCGGCGGGCAGCGCCAGCGCGTCGGCGCGCCCGGGCAGGGCGACCAGGCCGCGCAGCACCGCCTCGGCCGGGACGGGGCCGTCCGTCAGCTCCGCGAGGGGACGCCCGCCCGGCGGGCAGCACGCGCCGTCGACGCACCACAGCGAGCGCCAGCCGGCGGGGGCCACCAGCAGGACGTCCACCACCCGGGCACCGCGCCCGCCGGCGTCGCGCAGCAGGTGCTCCACGAGCTCGCCGGCGACCGCGGAGGGCCGCAGCCGCGGCGACGGCCCGGGCGCGGACGGGTGGTCGCCGGCCGGCGCGGCGGCCCCGTCGTGCAGGACGAGGACCACCCGGGCCCGCGGCGGCCACCACGAGGTCAGGGCCGCGGCCGCGGCGGGCGCACCGGCCGCCGCGGCCGGCAGGTCGACGCGGGCGACGCGCCCCAGGCGCTCCCCTCCCCCCGGCCCGGCCGGGGCCAGCAGCTCGACGACGACGGCGCTGTCGCGGGGGTGGAAGCCGAGCAGGTGCGGCAGGGCGGCGAGGAGGTCGGCGGGACCGCGCAGTCGCAGGACGTCGTCGCCGGTGGGGGGCAGCGCGGGACCGGACGGGGCCGGGAGGGTGTTCACCCCGCCACGGTCGCGGCGGCGCGGGCCGCGGCCGGACGAGCGTCCACAGCGCGGCGGGCCGCGTGGCGCTGCGGCCGGCTGTGGAGCCCTCGGGCGCCGGGCCGGCGCGGCTCAGGCGGGAGGTGCCACCGGGTCGCCGCCGGCACCACCAGCGTCGCCGTCGGCGGTGCCGCGCCAGTCGAGGTAGTCCTCGGTGGCCGTCAGCAGGGACCCGGCGACCCAGGCGGCGACGACCGCGTCGTCCAGCAGCCCGAGCAGCGGCAGGAACGCCTCGGGGACGGCGTCCACCGGGGAGACGAGGTACAGCAGCCCGACCGCGGCCACGGCCACCCGGCCGCGACCGGGGCCCGCCCAGCGGCCGGTGGCGCTGTCGCGCACGAGGCCCGGCAGCGCCCGCACGCGCGCGCCCAGGCCCGGCGAGCCGGGGCGGGTGCCCTCGCGGGCGGTGCGCCACACGACGGCCAGCGCCGCGCGGCTGCGCGGCGAGCCGAGCGCCGCGCGGGCGGTCGCGGTACCGGCGACGGCGGAGGAGGAGCTGCGCACGGGGCCTCCAGGCGGGCGGGGCGGTGGGACGTGCGGGGCGGACCGGGTCCCGGGAGGGCCCTGGCGTCCGTCTGCTCAACACCGGCGCGGCGGCCGGCGTTCCCGTCGCGGTCCGCGGAGCGCGCGGAGCGGCTCAGGACGTGCGGGCGCCGTCCCGGCCGAGCGGGGGCAGCGCCCGCTCTGCGTGCTTGGCGATGCGGCGCAGCATGAGCGTGTCCAGCCCCGCCCCGGCGGCACCGCCCAGCACGGGGACGGCGCGGCTGCCGGCGCGGAACAGGCCCGAGCTCGCCGTGCGGGCGAGCAGGCGGAAGCCGACGCCCTTGTTGACGAGCATGAGGACGGCCGGGGGGACCCGCTGGGTGGCCAGCGCGGCGATGCGCCCGCCGGTCGGGATGCCCGCCGAGCGCAGCACGTCGGTGGCGTCGGCGCCGACGAGGGTGAGCAGGACGGCGCTGCGCACCTCCGGCCGGGAGGTGTCGTACCCGCGCAGGTCGGCGATCGCGGCGACGGTGCGGGTGGCCAGCACGTAGAAGCCCAGGACGTTCGCGGGCAGGGCGACGGGCAGCGTCACCAGCCCGCCCACCCCGGTGGCGAAGCCGCCGGCGGCGGCCATCCGGGTGTGCCGGCGCACGACGGCGTGCACGGCGGACTCGGTGCTGGGGTGGCGCCGGCGGGCGTCCGCGGCCACCGCGGCCGCGGAGTCGAAGGGACCCCGGCCGTCGATGCCGACGGCGAGCAGGCGGCGCACCAGCGCGGACGCGCGGGAGTCGTCACCCCGGCTCGCCGCGGCCAGCGGGTCCTGCACCTCGGCCGACCTGCGTCGCCATCGTCCCAGCACGCGCGCTCCTCCCGCGCCCGGCACCCCCCTGGTGCTCCGGCGCGCCAGGCACGCTAGCGCCGCGGGCACCGGCGTGCGCGGCGAGCGCCGCCGCCCGCGGCAGGAGCGTCAGCGGGCGCGGTGCTGCTCGCGCAGGTACGCCGACAGCGCCTCGACGCCGCGCTCGACGTAGCGGCGGCGGCCGCGCCACCCGCGCGGCACCCGGCCCCCGGCCGTGGCCGGGGGCTGGTCGACCCGCGGCATCAGCGCGGGGCGCACGGGGCAGCGCAGGGCACGGCGGTCGCGCCACCAGACGGACACGAACAGCACCAGGAGGCACGTCGGGACGAGCAGCCACATGCGCAGTACCTCGGCCGTCCGGACCGCCGACTTCACCCCCCGAGCGCGACGGCGCCGGGCGACGGGCCCTCCCCGGACCACCCCGGACCACCCCGGACCTCCACGGACCCCGCACAGGTGGTCGCGCCGCCGGCACCGCGCGGGGCCGCCGGAGGTGCTTGGATCCTCGGGTGCCCCGTCCCGGCGCCCGGCGCGGCGCGGCCGAGCCCGTCGAGGGCGAGGCCCTCATCACCACCGGTTCCGCCCGCCTGGAGCGCGACCCCGACGCTCCCGGCGGCTGGTTCGTCCACGTGAACGGCGTGCCCAGCTCCTACGTGGACGTCGCCGACCCGACGAACCTCGTCTTCGAGTACCAGCAGTGGACGGCGGTCGTGCTCGACGAGCTGAGCGATCCGCCGCACCCGCTGCGCGCCGTGCACCTGGGCGGGGCCGGGTGCGCCTTCCCCCGCTACCTGGCGGCCACCCGCCCGGGCTCGCGCCAGCTGGTGCTGGAGGTGGACGAGCGCCTGGCCGACCTGGTGCGCCGCTCCTTCGGGGCCAGCGGCCCGGCGGGCTTCAAGCTGAAGGTCGCCGACGCCCGCGCGGGGCTGGCCCGCGTGCCCGACGGCACCCAGGACGCCGTCGTGCGCGACGCGTTCTCCGGCGACCGGGTGCCCGCGCACCTGGTGAGCGTGGAGTTCCTGCGCGACGTGGAGCGCGTCCTGGCACCCGGTGGCGTGTGGATCGCGAACCTCGCCGACCGCCCGCCGCTGCCGCACTCGCGGGCCGAGGCTGTCACCGCGCGCGCGGTCTTCGCGCACGTGGCCGTGCTGGCCGAGCCGTCGGTGCTGCGCGGGCGCCGGTACGGCAACACCCTGCTGGTGGCCTCGCGGGCCCCGCTGCCGGTCGACCGCCTGGTGCGCGTCCTCAGCGGTGGCGCCGCACCCGCCCGGCTGCTGGCCGGCGAGGACCTGGACCGCTTCGCGGCCGGGTCGACGGTCGTCACCGACGCCGCCCTGGGCCTGGAGCCGCCCGCCGCGCCCCGCACCCCCACCGACCCCACCACCGACCCCACCACTGAGCAGGAGCCCGACTCGTGACGCACGCGCTGCACGCCCTGGCAGCACCGGCGAGCGCCGCCGACCCCGGGCAGGTCGGTGGTCTGACCGGTTTCGTCCTCCAGGTGGTCGACGCCCTGGGTGCCCCCGGCGCGGGCGCGCTGAGCTTCCTGGAGGTGGTCTTCCCGCCGATCCCCAGCGAGGTCGTCCTGCCGCTGGCCGGCTACCTCGTGCAGGTGGGGCGCATCGACCTCGTCGCGGTGCTGGTGCTGTGCACGCTGGGCGCCTGGCTGGGCGCGCTGGTGCTCTACGGGTTCGGCGCGGCCGTGGGGATCCGCCGCGCGGCCGCCCTGGCGGACCGGATGCCGCTGGTGGAGGCCGACGACGTGCACCGCTCGGCGGACTGGTTCCGCCGGCACGAGGGCGCGGCGGTCTTCACGGGCCGCTTCGTCCCGGGCGTGCGCAGCTTCATCTCCGTGCCCGCCGGGGCGGCGCGGATGAACCTCGTGAAGTTCTCGCTGCTGACGCTGCTCGGCTCGGGCATCTGGAACGCGGTGCTCATCGGCATCGGCATGGCGCTGGGCACGCAGTACCGGCTCGTGGAGGAGTACGGCCACTACGTCGACTACGCGGTCTACGCCGTGCTGGCCGCGCTGCTGGCCCTGGCGGTGACGCGGCGCGTGCGGCGGGTGCGGGCCGAGCGCCGCGCCGGCTGAGCACGCCCGGGGCCCCTGCCCCTTGCGGGCCGGGCCGCCAGGCGGTGGGATGCCCTGCACGACGGGGCGGCGGTCCCGCCCCGCGCCCAGGGGCGGAGGTGCCGGCAGCGGTGACGAGCGCGACGGACAGCACGAGCGGGCGGGGCGCGCCGGACCCGGGGGGCGAGGAGCACCCGCGGGCGGTCCCCGAGGTGCCCGCCCCGCGGGAGCGGACGGGCCTGCGCCGGCCGGCCCGGCTGACCTCCCAGCTGCTGGCGGCGCGTGCCGCCTACGTCCTGCGCGGCAACGACCTGGGCACCATGACCTCCGCCGCACCGCGGCTGTACCCGCACATGTGGAGCTGGGACGCCGCGTTCGTGGCCGTCGGCCTGGCGCGGCTGTCGGTGCCGCGCGCCGTCCTGGAGCTGGACACGCTGCTGGGCGCGCAGTGGGGCAACGGGATGGTCCCGCACATCGTCTTCGCCCCCGGCGAGAGCGGGTACTTCCCGGGGCCGGAGCGCTGGGGCTGCCACCTGGGCGTCCCGCACGCCCCGCCGTTCCCGGCCACCTCGGGCATCTGCCAGCCGCCCGTGCACGCGGTGGCCGTGCAGCGGATCGTGGAGGCGGCTCGGCGCCAGGGCCGCTCGGACCGCGAGGCCGCGGGTGACTTGCTGGACCGCGCCTGGCGCCCGCTCGTGGCGTGGCACCGGTGGCTGGCCACCGCGCGCGACCCGCAGGAGCGCGGCCGGGTGGTGCTGCACCACGGCTGGGAGTCGGGGATGGACAACTCCCCCCGCTGGGACGAGCCGTACGCGCGCGTGGTCGTCGGTGACCTGCCGCCGTACGAGCGCCGCGACACCCGGGTCGTCACCGACGCCTCGATGCGCCCCAGCGACCGCGAGTACGACCGGTACCTGTGGCTCATCGAGGAGATGCGCCGGGTGCGCTACGACGACCGGCTCGTGCACGAGACGGTGAGCTTCGCGGTCGAGGACGTCCTCGTCTCGGCGCTGCTGGCGGTGGCGTGCGACGTGCTGGCCGACCTGGGCGAGGAGCGCCAGCAGAGCGCGGCGGACGTGGCGGACCTGCGCTCGTGGGCGCAGCGGTTCCGCCGGGGCGTGGTGGAGTCGGTGGACCCGGTGACGGGGCTCGCGCGGGACCGGGACGTGCGCACGGGACGGTGGCTGGCGACGCCGACGGTGGCGGGGTTCGCGCCGCTGCTGTGCGGGGGGTTGTCGCGCGCCGACGAGGCGCGCCTGCTGGCCGTGCTGGACTCCGAGCAGTGGTGCGGGCACCCGGGCCTGCTGGCGCAGGTTCCGCCGTCCACGTCGCCGGCGGCGCCGGGGTTCCGGCCGCGCGAGTACTGGCGCGGGCCGCAGTGGCCGGTGGTGGCGTGGCTCTTCCACTGGGCGTTCGCGCGGCGCGGGTGGGCCGAGCGGGCCGCGGTGCTGCGCGAGGAGGGCCTGCGGCTGGTGGGCGCGGGCGACTTCGCCGAGTACTACGACCCGCTCAGCGGTGAGCCGCTGGGCAGCATGCAGCAGTCCTGGACGGCGGCCGCGGTGCTCGACTGGCTGTGCTGAGCGGCTGAGCGGCTGAGCGGCTGAGCGGCTGAGCGGCTGAGCGGCTGAGCGGCTGAGCGGCTGGGCCGCCGGGCCGGGTGCAGCGCCCCAGCCCGGCGGTCCGACGGCTCAGGCCGGCGACTCGGACCCGTCGCCGCTCCAGTCGACGTGGAAGTCCCCGTCGCGGTCGGTGCGCTTGTACGTGTGCGCGCCGAAGAGGTCGCGCAGGCCCTGCACGAGCGCGGCGGAGGAGCGGGGGCGGCGCAGGCCGTCGTAGTAGGCCAGCGCCGAGGAGAAGCCGGGCGCGGGCACGCCGTGGGCCACGGAGTGCTGCACGACCCGGCGCCACGCCTCCTGGCCGCGGGCGACGGCGTCGGCGAAGTAAGGGTCCAGGAGCAGCGAGGGCAGGTCGGGCTGCTTCTCGTAGGCCTCGCGGATGCGGTCGAGGAACCTGGCCCGGATGATGCAGCCGCCGCGCCAGATGGTCGCCATGGCGCCGGGGTCGATGCCCCAGCCGTACTCCTGCGACCCTGCCCGGATCATGTCGAAGCCCTGCGCGTAGGCGACGACCTTGGAGGCGTACAGCGCCGCGCGCACGTCGTCGACGAACGCGTCGGCGTCGCCCTCGGCCACGAACGGGCCGTCCTCCGCCGGGCCGGGCAGCACGCCCTGGGCGGCGCGGCGCTGGTCGGTGTGCCCGGACAGCGCGCGGGCGAAGACGGCCTCGGCGATGCCGGAGACGGGGGTGCCCAGGTCCAGGGCGGTCTGCACCGTCCAGCGGCCGGTGCCCTTCTGCTCGGCGGCGTCGAGGATCACGTCCACCAGCGCCACGCCGTCCTGCGTGGGGTCGTCCTTGGCGAGCACCTGCGCGGTGATCTCGATGAGGAAGCTCTCCAGGTCCCCGGCGTTCCAGCTCTCGAACACCTGCGCGAGCTGGGCGGGGGTGCGGCCCAGGCCGTGGCGCAGCAGGTCGTACGCCTCGGCGATGAGCTGCATGTCGGCGTACTCGATGCCGTTGTGCACCATCTTCACGAAGTGGCCCGCGCCGTCGGGGCCGACGTGGGTGGAGCACGGCGTGCCGTCCACGGACACGGCGATGTCGGCGAAGATCGGGCCGAGCTTGCCGTAGGCGTGCTCGGACCCGCCGGGCATGATGCTGGGACCGAGCAGCGCGCCCTCCTCGCCGCCGGACACCCCGACGCCGGCGAAGTGGATGCCCTGCTCGCGCAGCGAGGCCTCGCGGCGGCGGGTGTCGGCGAAGTGGGCGTTGCCCGCGTCCACGAGGATGTCGCCCTCGCTCAGCAGCGGCGCCAGCTCCTCGATGACGGCGTCGGTGGGGCCGCCCGCCTTGACCATGACGATCACGGTGCGGGGGGACTCCAGCGAGTCCACGAACTCCTGCGCGGAGTACGCCGGCACGAAGGTGCCCTCGTGGCCGAACTCCTCCACCAGCGCCCGGGTGCGCGCGTCGGTGCGGTTGTGCACGGCGGTCACGTAGCCGTGGCGGGCGATGTTGCGGGCCAGGTTGCGGCCCATGGTGGCCAGGCCGGTCACGCCGATCTGGGCCTTCGCGGGGGTGCTCTCCGGTGTGCTCACGCGGGCACCTTCCCACGGGCGGGCGGTGCCGGGAACCACCCGCCCACCTCTCACGGTGGCGCCCGCCCTGAGAGGTGCGGACGGGGTGCGGACGTGGTCAGCGGCCGGCCCGCGCGCGCCGCGCGGCGAGGTCGCGGCGCACCGCGTCGCGCATCCGCGGCACGACGACGCCCTGGGTGGCGAGCAGGGCCCGGGTGCGCCGGCGGCTGACGAGGATGCCGGCCACGCCCACCGCCCACAGCGGGAACTGCAGCGCGAAGGCCCACCGGAACGCGTCCAGGCGGTAGGTCTCCGGCGTGCCGGCGCCCTGCAGGTCGAGGGCGAGGCCGATGCCGAGCACGAGCAGCAATGAGGCGGTGAACCCCATGACGTTCGTCAGGCCGGTGGCCCCGCCGAGGCGGTGCGCCGGGTTGGAGGTGCGGGCGAAGTCGAAGCCGACCATCGACCCGGGCACGCCGACGGCGACGACGACGACGAGCAGCGCGAGCAGGGCCACCGGCGCGGGCCCGGGGTGCGCCAGGACGAGCGCCCACAGCAGCGCCTGCCCGGCCACGACGGCCAGCACGATCCAGGAGCGGCGCAGCGGGTGCCGGGCGACGAGGGTGCCGATGACGGGGCCGCTGACGGCGGCCGCGACGGTGTAGAGGGTGAGCAGGGCGCTGGCCCCGGCGGCGCTCAGCTGCTGGCCGGAGACGAGGAACGGGTAGCCCCACAGGGTCGCGAAGGCGTTGCCCGAGAAGGGCGTCGCCCAGTGCGACCAGAGGCCGAGGCGGGTGCCCGGCTGGCGCAGCGTCTCGCGCAGGTCCCCGGCGACGCGGCGCAGCGGGACGACCGAGCGCGCGACGGGCGCGCCGGGCGGCGCGTCGCGCAGCACGAGGACGCACAGCACCGCGGCCAGGGCGCTGAAGGAGGCGACGGCCAGGTAGGCGGGCGTCCAGCCGGCGCCGTGCAGCAGCGCGACGAGCGGCACGACGCTGAGCACCTGCCCGAACTGGCCGAAGAACCCGACCAGCTGGGTCATCACCGGTACGCGCTGCGGCGGGAACCAGTTCGTCACCACGCGCAGGACGCTGACGAAGGTGGCCGCGTCGCCGGCGCCGACGAGGACGCGGGCCAGGAGGGCGTGCGAGACGTCGGTGCTGACGGCGAGCAGGAACTGCCCGGCGGCCATGAGGACGGCACCCGCGACGACGAGGCGGCGCGGGCCCCAGCGGTCCATGAGCACGCCCACCGGCACCTGCAGGGCCGCGTAGACGAGGAACTGCAGGACGGCGAACGCGCCGATCGTCCCGGCGCCCACGGCGAAGCGCTCGGAGGCGTCGATGCCGGCGGCGGCCAGGGAGGTGCGGTTGAGGACGGTGACGACGTAGGCGACCGCCCCGACGGCGAACACGAGCCACGCCCCGCGCACGGCACCGCCGCGCGCGCTCACCGGGCCGCTCACCGGGTGCTCCGCAGCCGGTCGCCGGCGCTGCGCACGTGGCGGCGCACGAGCTCGCGCCAGGTGCGCAGGTCCCCCGTGCGCGCCACCTCCAGCAGCGCCTCGTGGTCGGCCAGCGCGACGGCGACCCGGTCGGCCGAGCCGCGCATGTTCGCCACCCCCATGCGCATCTGCCGGTCGCGCAGCCCGTCGTACAGGTCGGCCAGGACGCGGTTGCCGGCGGCGCGGACGACGGTGGCGTGGAAGGCGCGGTCGGCGCCCATGAACTCCCAGGCGTCCCCGGCGGCCTGCGCGGCGCGCATGCGCTCCAGGTGCGCGGCCAGCTCGCCGGTGAACTCCGCGCGCCGGTCCCAGGCGCGCACGGCGGCGTGGACCTCGACGAGCTCGCGGGCCTCCAGGACGTCCTCGACCTCCTCGGGGGAGACGGGCACGACGAGGGCGCCGCGCTTGGGCAGCAGCCGCACCAGGCCCTCGGCCTCCAGCCGCAGCAGGCCCTCGCGCACGGGGGTGCGCGAGACGCCGGTGCGCGCGGCCAGCTCCCCCTCGGTCACCAGCTGCCCGCCGGGCAGGGAGCGGTCGAGGATGGCGGCCTTGACCTCGGCGTAGACGCGCTCAGCGGCCGGGGGCGCGACGGGTGGTGCACCTGAGGTGCTGGCGGTGTCCATGTTGTATCTATCGTGGCACAACCACCGCCCGAGCCGGGCTGCGGGTCAGCCCAGGGCGGCGAGCGCGGTGCGCAGGTCGGCGACGAGCCCGTCGTAGGCGGCCTGCCGGTCCTCCTCGGGCACCCGCAGCACCGCCGAGGGGTGGATGGTGCCGAGGAACGTCTTCTCCCCGCGCGACGTGGGCAGCACCATCGTGCGCCCGCGGTCCTTCGTGACGCGGAACTCCTTCGGCAGCAGCGCCTTGGCGGCCGTGGCGCCCAGGCACACGACGACCTCGGGGTCGACCTGCGCGAGCTCGGCCGCCAGCCACGGCCGGCACGCCGTGATGTGCCCGACGTCCGGGCTGGCGTGGATCCGCCGGCTGCCCGGCGCCTTCTGGGTGAAGCGGAAGTGCTTGACCGCGTTCGTCACGTACACGTCGGAGCGCTCGATGCCCGCCTCGTCCACCGCGCGCTGCAGCAGGCGGCCGGCCGGGCCGACGAACGGCACGCCGCGCCGGTCCTCCTGGTCGCCCGGCTGCTCGCCGACGAGGGCCAGGCGCGCGGTGGGCGACCCGGCGGAGAAGACGACCTGCGTCGCCGGTTCCCACAGCTCGCAGCCGTGGCAGCTCCCCGCCGCCTCGCGCAGCCCCTCGACGTCGGCGCCCTCGGGTACCCACTGCTGCGCTCCCGGACGCTCGACCTTGGTCGCCATGCCCCTGTCCTAGCCCCTCGGGCCGGGGCCCGCCACACCGCGCGCCCGCCGCACCGCGCGCCCGCGGCCGACCCGGCGTCCCGGCGGCCCGTCAGCCCGGAGCGTCAGGCGGTCGCGCCGTCCCCCCGGGGCAGGTCGTTGCGGGGCAGGTCGTCCAGCACCGCCAGGGTGGCGCCGGCGCGGCGCACCGCGCGCCCGTGCTCGGCCGGCAGGACGTCCTCGAGGAACCCGTAGCGGCGGACCAGCTGCGCCGTGGCCGACGTGCGCGGGCCGGTGCGCAGGTGCAGCCACCAGTCGGCGATGTCGCCCCAGCCGGGGGCGGACAGCGACCCCCCGAACTGCTGGACGCTCAGCCCCGCGCACAGGTTCGCGAACGCCAGCCGGTCGCCCAGCGGCCACCCGCCCAGCGTGGCCGCGACGAAGCCCGCCCCGAACACGTCGCCGGCACCGGTGGTGTCCAGGGCCTCGAACGGCAGCCCTGGGCAGTCGGCGCTCTCCCCCGTGGCCGCGTCCACGGCCACGGCGCCGTCCGCGCCGCGCGTCACGACCGCCAGCGGCACGTGCCGCGCCAGGGCGGCCGCGGCCTCCTCGGGGGTGCCGGTGCGGGTGTACCGCAGCGCCTCGACGTGGTTGGGCAGGAAGGCGTGGCAGTGCTCCAGCCCCGCCAGGACGTCCGCCGACCACTCGGCGGTGGGGTCCCAGCCGACGTCGGCGACCACGAGGGACCCGGCCGCGGCGGCCCGGCGCACCCACGGCTGCGGTTCGGCGGCCAGGTGCACCAGGCTGGCGCGCGCGGGCGGCACGTCCCCGGGGTCCTCGCCGGGCGCGGGGTGCTCGTGGGTGACCATCGCCCGGTCGCCGCCCCATGCCAGCGAGACCGTCACCGGCGAGTGCCAGTCGGCCACGCGCCGGGACGCCGACAGGTCCACGCCCTCCTGCTCGCCCAGCGTCTGCCAGCAGAACTGCCCGTAGGCGTCGGTGCTGAACGCCGCGGCCAGGGAGGTGCGCAGTCCCAGGCGGGCGGCGGCCACGGCCATGTTCGCGATGCCGCCCGGGCACGAGCCCATCCCCGAGGTCCACACCTCGGTGCCCAGCCGCGGCTCGGCCTCGAGCCCGGTCAGGACGATGTCCAGGAACACCGTGCCGCGCACGTGGACGTCGAAGGGGGCGTCCGGGGGCGTCGCGCTGGGCACGCGCCGATCCTGCCGCGCGCCCGCCCGGCGGCACAACGAGCCCGGGCACCCCCGCGGGACGCGGCCCGGGGCGGCGGGGTGGCGGGCGCCGGAGCAGGATGGGGCGCCCGGAGCAGTTCACCCGTCTGGAGGAACCCCACGATGGAGTACCGCACCCTCGGCGCCAGCGGCACCTCGGTGTCGCACCTCGCCCTCGGCACCATGACGTTCGGCGGCGAGACCGACCGCGACGGCGCGTTCGAGCAGCTCGACCGGTTCGTCGAGGCCGGCGGCACGCTCGTCGACACCGCCGACGTGTACACCGGTGGGACGAGCGAGGAGATCATCGGCGCCTGGCTGGCCGCGCGCCCGGACGAGGTCACCGACCGCGTCGTGCTGGCGACGAAGGGCCGCTTCCCCACCTCGCCGGAACCCAACGGCCTGGGGCTGTCCCGACGCCACCTCACCCGCGCCCTCGACGCCTCGCTGCGCCGCCTCGGCGTGGACGCCGTCGACCTGTACCAGGTGCACGCCTGGGACCCGTGGACGCCGCTGGAGGAGACCCTGCAGACGCTCGACGCGTTCGTGCGCGCCGGCAAGGTGCACAACGTCGGGCTGTCGAACTTCACCGGCTGGCAGCTGCAGAAGGCCGTCGACCTCGCCGACGCCCTGGGCCTCGCGCGCCCGGTGACGCTGCAGCCGCAGTACAGCCTGCTCGTGCGCGAGATCGAGTGGGAGATCGTCCCGGCCGCGGAGGAGAACGGCCTCGGCCTGCTGCCGTGGTCGCCGCTGGGCGGGGGGTGGCTGTCCGGCAAGTACCAGCGCGACACCGTGCCCACGGGTGCCTCGCGCCTGGGCGAGGACCCCGAGCGCGGGATGGAGAACTACGCCGGCCGCAACGCCCAGCAGCGCACGTGGGACGTCGTCGACGCCGTGCAGTCGGTCGCGCAGGCGCGCGGCGCGACGATGGCGCAGGTGGCGCTGGCGTGGCTGGCCGCGCAGCCGGCCGTGTCCTCGGTGATCCTCGGGGCGCGCACCACCGAGCAGCTGCTCGACAACCTGGGTTCCGCGGACCTGGAGCTGACCGAGGAGGAGCTCGTGCGCCTCGACGAGGCCAGCGACCCCCAGCCGGCGGACTACCCCTACGGCGACAAGGCAATCACCCAGCGCAGCAGGAAGCTGACCGGCGGGCGCTGAGCCCCGCGCAGGAGACGTGCGACGGCCCGCCACCCCCCGGGGGGTGGCGGGCCGTCGTGCGCGAGCCCCGGGCCTACGCCTGCGGCGCCGGCGGCTGGTCGGCGGCCGTGGCGTCGCGGCTGCCCATCGGCTGCGGGTCACCGACGGTCGTGTCGTGCGCCGTCTGCTTCTCGGACTCGGCGTTGATCTCGGCGCCCAGGAGGATGGCGTAGCTGGTCAGCCACAGCCACACCAGCAGGATGACGACGCCCGCCAGGGCCCCGTAGTTCTTGGCGTAGGACGACTCCCCGGAGACGCTGACGTAGATCGAGAAACCGATGGAGACGACGAGCCACAGGACGGTGGCCACCGCGGCGCCCACCGAGACCCACTTGACCTGCGGGGCGTCGCGGTCGGGAGCCAGCCGGTAGACGACGGCCAGCGCGACCATCACGAGACCCAGCAGGAGGACCCACCGGGCGACCTGGATGCCGAACGCGGCCAGCCCGCCGAGGCCGAGCGCGGACAGCAGCGGCGGCAGCACCGCGATGAGCGCGATGGCCAGCAGCATGAAGACGATCGCGCCGACGGTCAGCAGCAGCGCGGTGGCCTTGACCTTGACGAAACCGCGCGTCTCCTCCTCGTCGTACGCCGCGTTCGTCGCCGACATGAGGTTCTGCACGCCGCTGGACGCGCTCCACAGCGCCAGCGCGACCGCGATCGCGATCGTCCAGCCCGCAGCGCTCTGGTTGTTCGAGATCTGCTCGACCTGGTCGACCACCAACTGGCGGGCGGCCTCGGGGATCGCCTCGACACCGCTGATCTGCTCGCTGATCTGCTGCGGGTCGGCCACGAGCCCCCAGACGAGGAACGCGGCCGTCAGCGCGGGGAAGATGGCCAGGAACGCCTTGAAGGCGACCCCCGCGGCCAGCAGGGGGACGAGGTCCTCGCTCGCCTCCTTCCAGGCGCGCTTGGTGACCTGGAACCAGCCGCGGGCCGGGATCTCCTGGGGACTGTCGGCCTGGACGCCGGGGGCGTCGCGCTGGACCGACAACCGGTCGCGCTGGGTGTTCGTCTTGCTCATGTCTCCACCATCCCGCCGCGGCGGCGCGGGCGCTCGCTGAGCGCGCCGTCGCCCGCGGCGTCGTCGACGGGTCGGGTCAGTCCCGGCGGTCCGGGTCGTCGGCACCGGCGGGCAGGTCAGCCGTCCCGCGCGGCTCCTGCGGCGGGGTTCGGGTCTCGCCGAGCTCGTCGTCGCGGCCCGTCTCCCCGTCCTCCTCGGTCATCCCCAGGTCGCGGGCGGCGCGGCGGGCGTCGTCGGTGGCCTCCTCCGAGCGGTGCAGGTGCTCGGCGGCGTCGGCGAGGCGCTCACGGCCCCGCTCGTCGTGGGGCTCGGTACCGCCCACGGGCGTCGTGCCGTCAGCGGGTGCCGTGCCGTCAGCGGGTGCCGTGCCGTCAGCGGGTGTGGTCATGACCGTGTCGTACCCCGCTCGAGCCGATCTCGAACGTGCGCGAGCGCGGGAGCCGACCGGGTCGACGGCCGGCCCCCGCGCTCCCGCGCGGGCGGGTCAGCTGCGCGCGGTGCCCTGCACGTCGGCGGCAGCGTCCCGGCTCTGCGCTTTCAGGTGGCCGGTGGCGCCCTGCGCGTCCGACGTCACCGTCTGCGTGGCGTCCTGCGCGTCGGACTTCACCGTCTGGGTGGCGTCCTGCGCGTCGGACTTCACCGTCTGCGCGGCGTCCTGCGCGGTCTCCTTGACCTGCTGCACGGCGTCCTGGGCCTGCCCCTGGAGCTCGTCCTTGACGTCCGTGACGACGCTGCGGGCCTCCTGCTGCACCTGCTGCAGCGCGTCGGAGTCCTTGGCGCGGTCGACGGCACCGCCGACGAGCTCCGCCTCCTTCTGGCTGGCCGGCAGCAGGGACGACAGCAGCCACCCGGCGCCGAAGGCCACGAGGCCGGCGGCCAAGGGGTTGCCGCGCGTCTTGGAGGTCACCCCGGCCTTCGCGTCCGCGGCCGTCCCGCCGGCGCTGTCGCGGGCGTCGCCCACCCGGTGCTTCGCGTCGTCCACCGAACCGCGGACGCTGTCCGCGGCACCGCCCACCGTCCCGCGGACGCTGTCCGTGGCACCGCCCACCGTCCCGCGGACGCTGTCGGCGGCGTCGTGCGCAGAACCCATGATCTTCTCCTTCACGCCGACGGCGCGCGAGCGCACCGCGTCCTTGGCGCGCTCGGTCTGGCGCTGGGCCACGTTCGACGGGCTCAGCCGGTCGCTCAGCTCGTCGAGGTCGGCGCTCAGCGAGGACCGCGTGCGGGAGATGTCGGTCTCGATCTCCCGCGCGTGCTCGCGTCCGGTCAGTTCGTCGGGTGCTTGGCCCATTGCACGTCCTCCTTGAGAGTGGCGGTGGTCCGCTCCAGCGGGGGCGGCACCTTCTTCAGCTCCTTCTGCCCGCTCTTGGCGAGCACGGCCGCGACGACGCCCCACACGACCGTCACGACCAGCGCCGCCCACGCGTGGCCGATGAGGTGCCCGAGGGCGAGCACGACCAGCGCGGTGAGCGAGATGAGGAACAGGTGGCCCGCGACGCCGGCGCCGGCGAGCATCCCGGCACCGCGGCCGGCGTTCTTGGCGTCCTGGCGCAGCTCGGTCTTGGCGAGGGCGATCTCCTGGCGGACGAGCGTCGACAGCTCGGTCGTGATGCTGGAGAAGATCTCGCCGAGCGAGCGCTCACCGTTCTCCCCGGACGCCCCGGAGCCCGTGGCCCCGGTCGCGCCCGACGGCTCCCCGGCCGGGTGCGCCCCGGACGTCGGCGCCGTCACGGGCGGTAGCCGTGCGACGGGGCGTCGGACACGGACGGGACGTCGCTGCGCAGGTGGTGCGGCACGAGGTCCTCGTCCGGGTTCTCGCCGAAGCGGGAGACGGTCGGGTCGACGTCGTGAGCGGCGACACCGGTGCCCACGCCCGCGCCCACCGCGCTGCCGGTCCCGGGAGCGGTGCCCGGGCCCACGCCGCCGAGCGGGGCGGGCGTGGTCGCGCCAGCCGTGGTGACCGGCGCCGTCGCCAGGGGCTCGAGCTCGCGCGAGCCGCGGGCGCCGACGGCGGTGTCGCCGGTGCGGCCGGAGGCGGCGCTGGCGCCGCGGGTGACCCGGCCGGCCACCACGCCGGCGGCGAGCGCGCCCAGCAGGAAGGCGCCGGGGCGGCGTCGCGCGTAGCGGCGCAGCTGCTCCAGCAGCTCCTGCGGCTCGTGCGCCTCCAGGGTGCTGCCCCACGCGCTGGCGCGGTCACCCGCCTGGCGCACGAGCTGGGTGGCGGCGCCGGAACCCTCGCTGGCGTCGCCCATCTGGCGCAGCTCCTGACCGGCCTGGCGCAGGAAGGCGGCCAGGCGGTCGCGCTGGGTGCCCGTCTGCTCGTCCACCTGCTGGCGCAGCTGGTCGAGCAGCCCGACGGCCTGGTCCTTGGCCTCCGCCACGACGGTCGCGGCCTGCTCCTTGGCCGTCCCGGCCACGTCGGCGGCCTGCTCCTTGGCCGAGCCGGCGACGCCGGCGGCCTGCTCCTTGGCCGTCCCGGCCACACCCGCGGCCTGCTCCTTCGCCGAGCCGGCGACCTCGCCGGCGCGCTGCTGCGCGGTGCCGGCCGTCTCCTGGGCGCGGGCCTTCGTGCTCTGGCTGTCGTCGTTCGACATGCTCACGTCCTCCCGTTGGTCCGTCGCGGGCGCCGCACGCCAGGCGCGACCGAGAGCCGGCCGGATCCTCCCGACGGCCACCCGCGAGCCGCAGGTACCCGGTGCGGGCACGTTCAAACATCACGGGACGCAGGTGGACGCCGACGTGCCCGGAAGGGCCGGGGGTGCCAGGGTCGGGGCCCATGAAGGCGCTCACCTGGCAGGGGAAGCGGTCCGTGGCGGTCACCGAGGTGCCCGACCCGGAACTGCGCGAACCCACCGACGCGATCGTCCGGATCACCTCGACGGCGATCTGCGGCTCCGACCTGCACCTGTACGAGGTGCTGGCCCCGTACCTGGCGAAGGGCGACGTGCTCGGGCACGAGCCCATGGGGATCGTCGAGCAGGTCGGCTCGGCCGTGACGGACCTCGCCGTCGGCGACCGCGTCGTCGTCCCCTTCCAGATCAGCTGCGGGCACTGCTTCATGTGCGAGCGCGGTCTGCAGACCCAGTGCGAGACCACGCAGGTGCGCGAGAAGGGCATGGGCGCGGCCCTGTTCGGCTACACCTCGCTGTACGGGTCCGTGCCCGGCGGCCAGGCGGAGTACCTGCGGGTCCCCCACGCCGACTACGGGCCGATCAAGGTGGGGAAGGAACTGCCCGACGAGCGCTACCTGTTCCTGTCCGACATCGTGCCCACCGCCTGGCAGGCCGTGCAGTACGCCGCCGTCGACGAGGGCGGAACCCTCGCCGTCCTCGGTCTCGGCCCGGTCGGGCAGTTCGCGGCCCGCATCGGCCGCCACCTCGGCCACCGCGTCATCGCCGTCGAGCCCGTCGCCGAGAGGCGCGCCATGGCCGAGCGGTACGGCGTCGAGACGGTCGAGGGCACCGGCGACGTGGTGGACGAGCTGCTGCAGCGCACCGACGGCCGCGGCCCCGACGCCGTCGTCGACGCCGTCGGCATGGAGGCCCACGGCGGCGGCGGCAGCGCCGTCGCCAAGGCCGCCCAGACCGCGGTCGGGCTGCTGCCGGACAAGCTGGCGCAGAAGGCGATGGAGACCGCCGGCGTCGACCGGCTCACCGCCGTGGAGACCGCGATCCGCGCCGTGCGCCGCGGCGGCACCGTCTCGCTGTCCGGCGTGTACGGCGGCGAGGCCGACCCCCTGCCGCTGCTGACGATGTTCGACAAGCAGATCCAGTTCCGGATGGGCCAGTGCAACGTCAAGCGCTGGGTCGACGACCTGCTGCCCCTCGTGGAGGACCCGGCCGACCCGCTGGGCGTCATGGACCTCACGACGCACCGACTGCCCCTGGACGACGCCCCGGAGGGGTACGCGGCGTTCCAGGAGAAGCGCGACGGCTGCATCAAGGTCGTCCTGCAGCCGTGAGCGGGGCCGGCGACGCCGGCCCCTCCCGCGGTTCCCCGGCGTCCCCGGTCCCCCGGGCCCGCGAGGTGGCCCGGGGGGTGCTGTTCGGGCGGTGGCCGCGGTTCGGGCTGGCGGTGCGCACGGCCGCCGCGGCCACGCTCGCCTGGCAGATCGCGCTGTGGCTGCCGTTCGCCCCGGCCGAGGAGTACCCGTACTACGCGCCGCTGGGCGCCGTCGTCGGCTCGTACACCACGGTCCGCGCCTCCTGGCGCAACTCCCTGGCGGCCGTGGCCGCCATCGTCGCCGGCGCGCTGCTCGCGCTGGGCGTCAGCTCGTGGCTGGGCCAGGGGCTGCCGCAGATCGCCCTCGTCGTGGGGGCCGGCACGCTGCTGGCGGGCTTGCGCGTGTTCGGCGAGCAGCGCAGCTGGGTGGTGACCGCCGCGCTGTTCGTGCTCGTCATCGGCGCCCCCGACCCCGTCGAGTACGTCGTCGCCTACAGCGGCCTGGCCCTGCTCGGCGGGCTCGTGGCGGTGACCGTCAACGCCGTCTTCCCCGAGGTCCCGCTCGCCACGTCCGACCGGGCGCTGCGCGACCTCAGCACCGCCGTCGCCGACCAGCTGGACGACCTCGCCGAGGGGCTGCGCCGCGACGACCCGCCCACGGGCGACGAGTGGTCGCAGCGGCTGCGGGCGATCGAGCCGGTCCGCGAGTCCGTGCGCGTGACGTCCCGGCAGACCGAGGAGTCCCTGGCCGGCAACGTGCGCGCGCGGTGGAACACGGAGAAGGTGCAGCGCCAGCACCTGGCGGGCGTCGTGCTGGACAACCTCGCCACCCGCGTCGAGGAGCTCACCGAGCTGCTCGTGGAGGTCCAGTCCCCCGGCGACGGCTCCGTCGCGCTGGACCGGGTGCTGCGCCTGCCCACCGCCGACGTGCTGGCGGCGCTGGCCGCGGCCGTGCGCCACGTCCCCGAGCACCCCCGCCTGGACGCGGCCACCACGGACGGGCTGCGCGAGCACCTGCAGCGTCTGTCCGCCGCCGTCATGAGCGCGGAGTTCACCCTCGACCGCGACCGGCAGACCGCCGGCGCCGTCACCACCCTGCTGCGCCGCTGCCTGGGGGCGCTGCACGTGAGCACCGACGACCCCGACCCCGAGGCCGTCCTGCCCACCCCGTGGGCGCGGCCCGACCCCGAACCGGTCGTGCGCGCCGCGCGGCCCCGTCCGCTGGCGCGCGTGCGCGGGACCCTGCGCCGCGGCCGGCGCTCCTGAGGGACGCGGTCAGCGCGCCGGCGGCACGAGGTGGTGCAGCTCCACGTCGAGCACCCGCCCGCCGCCGACCGTGAGGGTCGTCCACGTGAACGTCGGCATCCGCCGCCGGTCCGTGGGCGAGCCCGGGTTGAGCAGCCGCAGCCCCGACGGGGTCGTGGAGTCCCACGGCACGTGGCTGTGACCGAACACCAGCAGGTCCGCGCGGCCCGCCCACACCGCGTCGCAGCGCCGCTCGCGGCCCCGGGCCGGTCCCGTCTCGTGGACCACCGCCACCCGCACGCCGCCGAGCTCCACCTCGGCGGTCTCCCCCAGCAGCGCGCGCACGTCGGGGCCGTCGTTGTTGCCGGCCACCCCGACGAGCCGGCGCGCGCGCCGCTGCAGGGCGTGCACCGTCGCCGCGTCCACCCAGTCGCCCGCGTGCACGACGACGTCGGCGGCCTCGACCGCCTCCCACACGGGGGCGGGCAGGTCCTTCGCCCGCCGGGGCAGGTGGGTGTCCGACACCAGCAGCAGGCGCACCGCCCCTCCCCCGGCGCCGTCGCCGTCGCCGCTCAGCCGAGCTGGCGGACGCGGACGGTCTCGGGCAGCTGCCGCAGCCGGCGCCCGACCTCCTCCGAGGCCGGGGCGGCGATGTCGGTGACCACGTACCCCAGGTCCCCGCGCGTGGCGAGCTGCTGGCCCTCGATGTTCACACCCTCGTCGGCCAGCACGCCGTTGATGGCCGCCAGCACGCCGGGCACGTTGCGGTGCAGGTGGACCAGCCGCACCGTCCCCGGGGCGTGCTCGGTCGCCAGCGCCGGCAGGTTCACGCTCAGCGTCGTCGTCCCGTGCAGGACGTAGTCGCGCAGCTTGGCGGCCACGAACCGGCCGATGTCCTCCTGCGCCTCCTCCGTCGACCCGCCCACGTGCGGGGTGAGGATGACGTTGTCCAGGCCGCGCAGCTCCGAGTCGAACGCCTGCCCGCTGCCCTTCGGCTCCTGCGGGAAGACGTCCACGGCCGCACCCGCCAGGTGGCCGGACTCCACGTGCCGGCGCAGCGCGCCGTGGTCGACGACGAACCCGCGCGAGAGGTTGAGGAAGATCGAGCCCGGGCGCATCCGGGCGAACTCCGCCTCGCCGAAGAAGCCCGTGTTGCTGCTGCGGCCGTCCACGTGCAGCGTCACGACGTCGGCGATCTCCAGCACCTCGTGCAGGCTGCCGCAGCGGCGGGCGTTGCCCAGGGCCAGCTTGTCGGTGGTGTCGTAGAAGAACACGCTCATGCCCAGCGCCTCGGCGACCACCGACAGCTGCGAGCCGATGTTGCCGTAGCCCACGATGCCCAGGCGGCGGCCGCGGACCTCGTGCGAGCCCGCCGCGGACTTGTCCCACACGCCCGCGTGCATCGCGCGGTCCTTCACCGTCAGCCGGCGGGTCAGCGCGATGATCTCCGCCAGCGCCAGCTCCACGACGCTGCGCGTGTTGCTGTACGGCGCGTTGAAGACGGCGACCCCGCGCTCGGCGGCCGCGAACAGGTCGACCTGGTTGGTGCCGATGCAGAAGGCACCCACGGCGCGCAGGTCCCGCGCGGCCTCGAGCACCGCGGCGGTCACCTGCGTCTGCGAGCGGATGCCCAGCAGCGAGACGCCGTCCAGGCGCTCGACGAGCTCGGTCTCGTCGAGGGCGCCGGGCGCCGTCTCGACCTGCCAGCCGGCCTCGGACAGCAGCGCGCGGGCGTCGGCGTGGATGTTCTCCAGCAGCAGCGCCCGGCGGGTGCCGGTGGCTCCCGCCTCGCGGAGGGGGGCGGCGGGCTGCGCCAGGTCGGCGGCGGGCACGGGCGCGGGCACGGAGTCCTCCAGCGGTGACGGTCGCGGGGTGGGCCACCAGTGTGGCGCACGGCACGCGCCGCTCCCGACACGGCCCGGTCCCGACGCGGCCGGGCGCCCCGACGTGCCGGGCGGTGCCGCGTCCCGCAGGATCGCGGGGTGCGGGCCGGGCGCGAGCGGGTGGCGCGCCGCCCGTCCGCCCGGCTGGTGTCGACCTCCGGCTACCAGGCCCTGGCGACCCTGGCGACCGCCGCCTCCGGAGCCCTGTTCTGGGTGCTGGCAGCCCGCAGCGCCCCGCCCGAGGTCGTCGGCACCGCCACCGTGCTCGTCTCGGCCGTGTCCTTCCTCGCCCTGGCGGCGCTGCTGGGCACCCCCGTCTGGCTCGTGCGCGCCGTCTCCACCGCCGACGGCGCCACGGACCCGGTCGCGGGGACGGGCGCGGCCCCGGGCGCGGGGGCGGGCTGGTCGCGCGAGCTGGACCTCGCCCTGGGCGCCACCGCGCTGGCGGCCACCGTCGGCGCGATCGCCTACCTGCTGCTGGCGCCGTCCGCCGTGGCGGGCCTGGAGGTGCTGCGCTCCCCCGCCGCGGCGCTCGTGCTCGTCGGGACGGCCGTGGCCCTGACGGTCAGCTCGGTCACCGACGCCGCGTTCGTCGGCCTGCGCGCCACCCGCTGGAACCTCCTGCTGGACGGCCTGGGGCAGGGCGGCGCGAAGCTCGCCGTGCTGCTGGGGCTGACCGCCGCGGCCGGGACGCTGGACGCGACCGGGATGCTCGGCGCCGTCGGGTGCGGCGCGGCCGTCTCCGCGCTCGGCAGCCTGCTCGTGCTGCGCCTGCGGTGCCGCTGGCGCTCCACCCACCGGGTGGACGTGCGGCGCGACCTGGCGCTGCTGCGCCGGCGCGCCGGGGAGGCCGCCGGCGCCCACGGCGCCCACCTGGCCGTCCACGCACCGACCCTGCTGGTCCCGCTGGTCGTGCTGGCCGAACGCGGTGCCGCCGCGGCCGGCGTCGTCCAGCTGAGCTTCACCGCCGCCAACGTGCTGTTCGGCACCGCCTACGCCGTCACGGCGGCCACTCTGGCCGAGGCGGGCAGCGCGCCCCTGCGCACCGTCCTGCCCCGGGCCGGCGCCCTGCTGGCGGTCGCCGTCGTGCCCGCCGCCGCGCTGCTCGCCTGGCAGGCGCCCGCCGTGCTGCGCCTCCTCGGCGAGGAGTACGCCGCCACGGGGGTGGGGGTGCTGGTGGCGTTCGCGCTGTCCGCCCCCTGCGTGGCCGCGCTCGACCTGACCGCCGTCGTGCTGCGGGCCCGCGGTCGCGCCCGCGCCCAGCTCCTGGTGGCCCTCAGCGCGGGCACCGTGACGGTGACCGCCGTCGTGGTGGGGCTGGCCGTGGGAGCGGGCCTGGCGGTCGTGGGCGCCGCGTGGGCGCTCGGCGCGCTCACCGGTACCGCGGTGGCCGTGCCGCTCGTGGTCTCCGGCGCGCGGCGCCCGGCGCGGCCGGGCGCCCGACGCCCGGCGGTCAGCTGGAGGTCAGCGCGTCCTCGACGGCCTGCCCCACCGGCACGTCGCCGCTGACGAGCTCCAGCACCTCCCCGTTCCCGGCGCTGCCGTCGGCGAGGCGGTCCAGCAGCTCCTGCAGGACGGCCGCCACGTCGGCGCGGGGCACCTGCCCGCGCTCCACCGACGGGGCCAGCCGGACCCGGCCCGTGGCCGCGTCGTCGGTCAGCCCGCCCGGGCGCAGCACCGTGAGCCGCAGCCCGTCCCGCGCGAGCAGCTCCTGCTCGGCGGCCAGCTTCGCCCGCAGGTAGGCGACGAACACCTCGTCGACGCCCTCGGGGGTGCGGCCGTCCGCGACGGCCTCCAGCCCGATCGAGGAGACGAGCAGGTACGGGGCCACCCCGGCGCGCAGGGCGGCGTCGGCCAGCAGGACGGCCGCGCCGCGGTCCACGCTGTCCTTGCGCCCGGCGCCGCTGCCGGGCCCCGCCCCGGCGGCGAAGACGACCGCGTCCGCGCCGCGCAGGTCGCCGGCCAGCTCGTCGGCCGACGCGCTCTCCAGGTCGCGCACCACCGGGCGCACGCCCAGCGCCTCCAGGTCGGCGGCGTGGTCGGGGTTGCGCACCAGGCCGACCACCTCGTCACCGCGGGCGGCGAGGGTGCGGCCCAAGTGCTGGGCGATCTTGCCGTGGGCTCCTGCCAGGACGACGAACATGCCGCCACCGTACGAGCGGGCCCGCCGTCCCGCCCGCCGCGCCGACGGGCGGGACGGCGAGCGGGACGGACGGCTCAGTGCAGCGGGGCGTCCGCGATGTCCTCGTCGGTGAGGGTCGCGGCGTCCGGGCGGGCCTCCAGGCGCTCCTCGGGGATCGGCTTGCCCGAGACCACCGAGATGCCGTAGGTGCCGGCCTCGATCCGCTTGAGGGCGTCCTCGACGCTGGCCAGGCGGCGCTTGGCGCCGTCCAGCAGCCCCTCGTCCTGCGCGGCGAACTGCTCGTGGGCACCGCGGTCACCGAAGTCCGCCCCGCCCTCCGGGGTGTCGGGCAGCACGCCCGACTCCAGCCGGCTGCGGATGCCGTCGATGTCGGCCATCAGCTGCTGCTGCATCTCCAGGAGCCGCTCGCGGGCCACCTGCGTGTCCATCGTCTCCCCCACCTCTCGTCCGCCGGTCAGCACGACCGGGCCGCGGGACCCCCGCGGCGCAGCCCCCATCCATACCCCGCCGGGGCGGTGCGGGCACGGCGGGAGCACAGTGGGCGCCCGTGAGCGTCCTCGAAGTGCACCTGGCCCGCCGCCCGCAGGGCGAACCCGTCCCCGACGACTTCGCGCTCGTCGAGGTGCCCGACGCGCCCGTCGGCGACGGCGAGGTCCGCGTCCGCCTGCTCGTCATGTCGGTCGACCCGTACATGCGCCCCCGGATGGACGACGTGCCCTCCTACGTGCCGCCCTACCAGCTCGGGCAGCCGCTGGACGGCGGCGCCGTCGGCGTCGTGGAGGAGTCCGGCGCGCCGGGCCTGGCCGTGGGCGACCTCGTCCAGCACGGGCTGGGCTGGCGCTCCTCGGTGGTGCTGCCCGCCGGCCGGGTGCGCCGGCTGCAGCTGCCCGAGGGCGTCGACGAGGGCGCCGCCCTCGGCGTGCTCGGCATGCCCGGCTTCACCGCCTGGGCGGGCCTGCTGCGGGTGGCCGCGATGCGCCCCGGCGACTCGGTCTTCGTCTCCGGCGCGGCCGGTGCCGTCGGCGGTCTGGTCGGGCAGATCGCGCGCCTGAGGGGCGCCTCGCGGGTGGTGGGCAGCGCGGGCGGGCCGGTCAAGGCCGCCCACCTCGTCGACGACCTCGGCTTCGACGCCGGCCTCGACTACCGGGCCGCCCCCGTCCTGGAGCAGCTGCGCGCCGCCGCGCCCGACGGGATCGACGTGTACTTCGACAACGTCGGCGGCGACCACCTCGAGGCGGCGATCGCGGTGGCCAACGACCACGCCCGCTTCGCGCTGTGCGGCAGCGTGGCCGCCTACAACTCCCCGCGGGACCTGGCCTCGGCCCCGCCCGGGCCGCGCAACCTGTTCTCCGTCGTCGGCAAGCGGCTGCGGCTGCAGGGGTTCATCGTCGGCGACTTCGCCGACCTGCGCCCGGAGTTCGAGCGCGAGGTGGGCGGCTGGCTGGCCGACGGCTCGCTGGTGGCGCGCGAGACGGTCGTCGAGGGCCTGGAGCACGCTCCGGACGCCCTCATCGGGCTGCTGCGGGGCGCCAACACCGGCAAGATGCTCGTCCGCGCCGGCCACCGCTGACCGGGGGCCGGGGACCCGGCCCGCGCTGCGCGCCGCGCCGCACGGGTCCATGCTGGTCGGGTGATCTCCGTCGACCTGGCGCTGCGGCTGAAGGAGGCGGGCCTGCACTGGGCACCGGCCCCGGGTGACCGGTTCGTCCTGCCGCACCGCGGCATGGACGAGGACGTCTTCACCCTCAGCGACATGACCGTCGAGGTGCACGACCACCCCACCGGCAGCTTCATCGGGTTCAACGGCACCACCGAGTGGGCGCTCGACTCCGTCGACCAGCCCGACGCGTGCTGGCTGCCGGCCGAGCACCAGCTGCGCGAGCAGCTGGGCGACCGCTTCACCCGGCTGGAGCGGCGCGACGGGCCCGAGGGCACGGTGCACCGCGTGCTGCTGCTCGACGAGCACGGCGCGGACGCCTTCGAGGACCCCGACCCCGCGTGCGCCTACGCCCTGGCGCTGCTGCACCACCTGTCCGGGGCCCCCGGCGGCAGCACCGGGACCGCCGGGGCGTCCTCGGCGCGCACCGCCTGACGCCCCGGCCGCACCCGGCCGCGGTTCAGCGCCCGGGGCCCGGCTCACCCTCCTGCGGGTCCTGCCCGGCCAGGAAGCGCTCGAACTCGGCGCCCAGCTCGTCCGCGGTGGGCAGGTAGGCCGACCCGGCGCTGGTGCCGCGGCCGGCGTCGCCGGAGGCGTCGTACTGCTCCTCCAGGGCCGCCACCACGGCCTGCGCCTCCGGGGAGTCGGCCACCTGCTTGTCGACCTCGACACGGGTGGCCGCGGCCTGCTCCAGCAGGTCCCCCACCGGCAGGTCCACGCCCGTGGCGCCGGAGATGGTGCGCAGCAGCACCGCGGCGGCGTCCGGGTAGTCGTTGCCGGCCAGGTAGTGCGGGACGTGCGCGAGCACGGACAGCACGTCGCGGCCGGTCTCGGCGCCGCGCAGGTGCAGCAGGGCGGTGACGTGACCGGGGACCTGCGCCTCCACCTCCCACGTGCGGTAGCCCTCCAGCAGCTCCGGCCGGCTCGCGCTGGCGGTCACCCCGCTGGGGCGGGTGTGCGGGACGGCGGTCGGGGCGGCGTTGAGGACGACGGTCAGCCCCGCGCCGAGCCGGTCGGCCAGCTGCCAGACGGCCGCACTGAAGCGCTCCCACTGCACGTCCGGCTCGGGGCCGGTCAGCAGCAGGAACGAGGAGCCGTCCTCGTCGAGCACCCGCAGCACCCGCAGCTGCGGGGGCTCGTAGGAGGTCCAGGTCGTCCCCGTGAAGGTCATCGGCGGGCGGCGCGCGCGGTAGTCGTGCAGCTGGTCGACGTCGAAGGTCGCCACGAGCTCGTGCCGCCGGGTCGCCAGCAGGTGGTCCACCGCCTGGCGCACCGCGGCGCCGGCGTCGACGAACCCGGACAGGGCCACGACGAGGGGCGGCTCGACGAGCCGGGGGACGTCCGGCTCGAGACGGTAGAGCGCAGCGGGATCGAGCATGCGGTCATCATCCCCCCGCCGTCCGTCCGCGCCGCGACGGGCGCGGCGGCAGCGCGGGCCGGGACGCTCAGGCGCCGGGCGAACCGGCCGCGGCGCTCTCGCGCTCGGCGCGCAGGGCGTGGATGGCGGCCTCGAAGTCGGCGAGCGACTCGAACGCCTGGTAGACCGAGGCGAAGCGCAGGTAGGCCACCTCGTCGAGCTCGCGCAGGAACGGCAGCGTGGCCAGCCCGACCTGGTGGGCGTCGACCTCGGCGGCCCCCTGGGAGCGGACGGCCTCCTCGACGCGGTGGGCCAGCAGGGCGATGTCGTCCTCGCTGACGGGGCGGCCCTGGCAGGCCTTGCGCACACCGGAGGCGATCTTCGCGCGGCTGAAGGGCTCCCCCGCGCCGCTGCGCTTGACGACGGTCAGACTGGCGGTCTCGACCGTGGTGAAGCGGCGGGAGCACTGGGGGCACTGCCGGCGGCGGCGGATGCTGCTGCCGTCGTCGGTGGTGCGGGAGTCCACGACGCGCGAGTCGGGGTGACGGCAGAACGGACAGTGCACGCCGGTTCCCTCCCGCGCGGTGGCGCCTCGGCCCTCGCACGCGGCGGCGCGCGGGCCCGGTGGTGCGCACGGTAGCGCACCGCGCCGCCGCCCGGCGGCGCTCGTCCCGCGCTGCTCGCCCGTCACGGTCGCGCCCCGTCCCGCGCCCGCCCGGCCCGCGGCTCAGTCCAGGACCGGCAGGCTCAGCCGCTGACCGGCCTGCAGCGCGTGCGAGGGCAGGTCGTTGAGGACGACGATCCGCGCGGCCACCTCGCGCCAGTCGGCGTCCGGGGCCCACTGGGCCGCGATCTGCGACAGCGTCTGACCGGGCAGGACCGTGACCGTGACCGGCGCCGCGGAAGCGGCGGTCACCAGGGGCGCGTGGGGGACCCGCGCGGGCGCCGGGCCGCCGTCCGTCGCGGCCCCCACCGCGGCGACGGCGGTGCAGGTCAGCAGCGTCGCCGCGGCCGTGGTCAGGGCCAGCCGGCCGCGCCGGGTCAGGCGCAGCGGGCGGCGCACCGCGCGCGGCGCGGGCGCCGGGCGCCGCGGGGCCGGGACGGGCGCGCGGTGGCAGTCGGGGCCCGTGGGCACGAGGACCAGGACGGCGGACGAGCGCGACCGGGCGCCGCGGCCCGGGCGCGGCGGGCGACCGCGGCCCGGGACCGCCGGGCTGCTCGCGCGGCGCGGGACGGTCGGGACGGGGACGAGGGCGGTGGCGCTCACGGGGGTGGCCTCCATCTCGGTCGGGCGCCTGCTCGAACAGGTGTTCGAAGCGGCCCGGCAGTTGTACCACCGGGGCACCGGTGGTGCGCAAGACCGCGGTCGAACGGTGTTCGACCCGGCGTGCGCGGCGCACGCTGCCACCCGGGTACGACACGGGGCCCGCTCCGGCGCCCGACCCGCCCCCGCGGGTTCAGGCGTAGCGGCGCGCGGCGCGCTCGCGGGCCCGCGCGGCGAGGGCCTCCCGGTCGCGCGCCGGCGCCGTGGTCACGAGCGAGCTCAGCAGCTCCTCCGTGGCCGCCGCCACGGCGTCGACGGCCCGGTCGAACGCCTCCTGGTTCCGCCGCGAGGGGCGCGTCGTCCCGGCGACCTTGCGCACGTACTGCAGCGCGGCCGCACGGGCCTCCTGCCCCGTGGCGGGCGGCTCGACGTTGTGCAACTGGTGGATGTTCCGGCACATGCCGCGGAGGGTGAGCGCGGTGACCGGTCCCGTCAAGGGGCGAGCGACGGCGACACGCTTCGAACAGGTGTTTGATCGGCGACGGACCGCGCGCTACGGTCGAGCAGCCGCCCGGTGCCGGGGCGGCGGCCGCCGGGTCCCCGGCGGTGCGCGCGGGTCAGGAGGAGCCGAGGTGGCCGACCAGGTCGAGGAGCGGGCCGGACAGCCGGTGCCGGAGGACGCGACGGCCACGGTGCACACCCTGCCCGACCGGGGGCTGGACGCCGCCGGGCTGACCCCCCGCCAGCGCGGGGTCCTCGAGGCCATCCGCGAGGCGGTGGGCCGCAACGGCTACCCGCCGAGCCTGCGCGAGATCGGCACGGCGGTCGGGCTGACCAGCCCCAGCAGCGTCGCCCACCAGGTGCGGACGCTGGAGCGGCTGGGGTACCTGCGCAAGGACCCGCGCCGGCCCCGGACGCTGGAGGTGGTCGCGCCACCGCCGGCGGAGGGCACCACCGGCCCCTGGAGCGGGGGCGGCGAGGAGCACCCGGCACCCACCTGGGTCCCCGTGGTGGGCCGCATCGCCGCCGGTGGGCCGATCCTCGCCGAGCAGCTGGTCGAGGACGTCTTCCCCCTGCCCCCGGAGATCGTGGGCGCGGGCCAGCACTTCGTGCTCCGCGTGGTCGGCGACTCGATGGTCGAGGCCGCCATCTGCGACGGCGACTGGGTCGTCGTGCGCCAGCAGCCCACCGCCGACAACGGCGACGTGGTGGCGGCGATGATCGACGGCGAGGCGACGGTCAAGGTGCTGCAGCGCAAGGACGGCCACGTCCGGCTGCTGCCGCGCAACGCCCTGTACGAGCCGATCGACGCCGACGACGCGGTCGTGCTGGGCCGCGTGACGGCCGTCCTGCGCTCGCTCTGACGCCCCGTCCCCGGCCGGTCGCGGCCAGGGGATCAGATGGCGGCGCCGACCACGCGCTCCACGGCGGCCTCCACGGCCAGGCGCGGAGTCGTCAGCACGGGCACGTGCAGGTCCCGCAGCAGCGGCGCGGCCACGACCATGCTGGCCTGGGCCAGGACGACGACGTCGACGGGCGGCTCGGCGGAGCGCACGGCGCAGCGCACCGCCTCGGCCACGCTCGTCGCGTAGGTGATGAGGTCGCCCTCCTCGAAGGCCTGCCAGGTGCCGGAGCAGTCCACCGGGACCAGCTCCACGTCCCGCCCGGCCTCCGCGGCGCACTCGCGCAGCAGGGGCAGTGCACTGGCCGCCGCCTCGGCCAGCGAGCTGACGACCGCGATGCGCCGGCCGGCCACGACAGCGGCCTCGGCCATCGGGCGGTCCACCCTCAGGACGGGGACCTCCAGCTCCAGGCCGACCTCCTCGGCCACCGGACCCACCGTCGAGCACGTGCAGACGACGACGTCGGCGCCCTCGGCGACGAGGCGGCGCAGCCGGTCGGCGACGGAGGGCCGCACGTGCTCCAGGCCGGACCGGCGGGCCGCGGTGTGCAGCCCGGAGTCGACCAGGTGGCGCGGCTCGACGCGGCGGTCCCGCTCGGCGAGGAGGTCGCTGAAGGTGCGGACGTGCGCGTCCGCGGTGTGCAGGAAGCCGACGGTGGCCACGCCGAGAGGATGCCACCCGGCGGCACCCCCGTCAGCAGGGGGTCGTGAGGATCACCCGGGTGCGCGCAGTCGTCGCAGGGCGTCCCGCGCGACCTCCGGTGAGGCCGTCCCCCAGAAGGGGGGCAGGCTGGCGCGCAGGAAGGAACCGTAGCGGGCGGTGGCCAGCCGCGGGTCCAGGACGGCCACCACACCGCGGTCGGCGGAGGCGCGCACCAGCCGCCCGGCGCCCTGCGCCAGGCGCACGGCGGCGTGGGAGACCGAGACCGACAGGAAGCCGTTGCCGCCGGCGGCGTCCACGGCCCGCGCCCGGGCGGACAGCAGCGGGTCGTCCGGCCGCGGGAACGGGATGCGGTCGACGAGGACCAGCGAGCAGGAAGGTCCGGGCACGTCGACGCCCTGCCACAGCGACAGCGTCCCGAACAGGGACGTCGCCGGGTCGTCGGCGAAGCGGCTCACCAGGCGCGGCAGCCGGTCGTCGCCCTGGCACAGGACCGGCAGGGCCGGGCCGAGGCGCTCACGCACCGCCGCGGCGGCCTCCTCCGCGGCGCGGCGGGAGGAGAACAGCCCCAGGGTGCGCCCACCGGCGGCCTCCACGAGCGCCGCGATCTCGTCGAGGACGGCGCCGTCCGCACCGGAGCGGCCCGGCGGCGGCAGGTGCCGCGCGACGTAGAGGATGCCCTGCCGCGGGTAGTCGAAGGGGCTGCCGACGTCCAGCCCGGTCCAGGGCACGGCGTCGGCGGGCCGCGGGCCGCCCCGGCGCAGCCCGAAGGAGCCCGCGACGGCGTCGAAGGCGCCCCCGAGCGCCAGCGTCGCCGACGTGGCGACGACGGTCCGCTCGGCGAAGACCTTCTCGCGCAGCAGGCCGGCCACGCCCAGCGGCGCCACGTGCAGGGCGGGCCGGGCACCGCCGCCCGGACCGCGGCCGCCACCGACCCCGCTGACCCAGGCCACGTCGTGGTCGGCGTCGTCGGCCAGGCGCGAGGCCGTGGTGAAGACCTCCTGCACGGCGGTGCGCGCCAGGTGGCGGGCCCCGCGCTGCTCGCCGTCCTCGCCCTCGCCGGCGTCCTTGAGCAGGGTCAGCGAGGCGCGGGCGGCGTCGCGCACCGAGACGACCGCTGCGGCCAGCTGCTCCGGCCAGCGGTCCAGCCGCCCCGGCGGGGCCGTCTCCAGCGCGGCGTCGAGCGCGACGCCCGCGTCGTCCAGGTCCTCGGAGACCACCCCCGCCGAGCGCCGCAGGCGGCGGCTCGCGGCCGCCACGACCGCGGCCGACAGCTCGGCCGTGGCCACGGCCGTCACCCGGTCCGCCAGCTCGTGCGCCTCGTCGACGACGAGCAGGTCGTGCTCGGGCAGGAGCTGGCCGCCCTCGAGGGCGTCGATGGCCGTCATGGCGTGGTTGGTCACCACGACGTCGACGGTGCGGGCGCGGGCGCGCACCCGCTCGGAGAAGCACTCGGCGGCCACCGGGCAGCGCTGGGCGCCCAGGCACTCGCGCGCCGACACGGACACCTGGCGCCAGGCGCGCTCGGACACGCCGGGGTCGAGCTCGTCGCGGTCGCCGGTGGTCGTGGTCGCCGCCCACTCGCGCAGGCGCACCACCTCCCGGCCCAGGCGCCCCGCCGTCGGGTCCTCGCCTCCGCCACCGGCCGCGTCGACGTCGAAGAGCGCGGCCTCCTCGACCGGGAAGCCGCCGTCGAGCTTGTTGCGGCACAGGTAGTTGGCGCGCCCCTTGAGCAGCTCCCACGTGGGCTCGCGCTCCAGGTGCGGTGCGAGGGCCTGCGCCAGCCGGGGGAGGTCCCGCTCGACGACCTGCGCCTGCAGGGCGAGCGTGGCGGTGGTGACGACCACCGCGCGGCCGGTGCGCACGGCGTGGGCCGCGGCGGGGACCAGGTAGGCCATCGACTTGCCGGTGCCCGTGCCGGCCTGCACGAGCAGGTGCCGGCGGGCGCCGACGGCGTCGGCGACGGCCCGCGCCATCCGCTCCTGCCCCTCGCGCCGCTGC
The DNA here is from genome assembly GCF_050871905.1 of Kineococcus haloalkalitolerans. NCBI lineage: Bacteria > Bacillati > Actinomycetota > Actinomycetes > Kineosporiales > Kineosporiaceae > Kineococcus > Kineococcus haloalkalitolerans. Next base: position 30,596 of record NZ_JBJLSH010000017.1, on the reverse strand, counting down.
CCGCCCAGGACGTCCACCACCGCCGACAGGAGCCCGACGGCCTCCTCGGGGCCCACCCCGCCGTCCTCGGCGACCCCGTCAGCCGGGTCGGCCGTCTCCGTCGCCGGGCGCGGGGAGGTCGTGGTGCTCACACCGGCCATCCTCCCCGACGGCGCCGACAGTCCCCGTCCGTCCACAGCGCGACGCGCCGCCGGAGCGCGGTCCACAGCACGAGCGCCCCCGACCGCGGCGGTCGGGGGCGCTCGTGCTCGTGCGGCGGCTCAGGCGCGGAAGCCGTCCAGCTCCGCCGCGAGCCGCGGGCGGACCCGGGCCAGCAGGCGGGTGCCCGCGCCGGTGTGCTCCTCCTGCAGCACCTGCCCGGTGGTGTGCACGCGGTGGACCAGGTCGCCCCGGTCGTAGGGCACGCACACCTCCAGCTCGACGTCCGGCACCGGCAGGGCCTGCGCCACCCGCTCACGCAGCTCCTCCGTGCCGCGGCCCGTGCGGGCCGAGACGACGACGGCGCCGCGCTCGCGGGCCAGCAGCCGCTGCAGGACCTCCGGATCGGCCAGGTCGGCCTTGTTCACCGCGACCAGCTCGGGCACGCGGTGGGCGTCGACGTCGGCCAGGACGGCCCGCACGGCGGCCAGCTGCCCCTCCGGGTCGGGGTGGGAGCCGTCGACGACGTGCAGGACGAGGTCGGCGTCGGCCACCTCCTCCAGCGTGGAGCGGAAGGCCTCGACGAGCTGGTGCGGCAGCCGGCGCACGAAGCCGACCGTGTCGGCCAGGGTGTACGGCCGGCCCTCGGGGGTCTGCGCGCGCCGCACCGTCGGGTCCAGCGTCGCGAACAGGGCGTCCTCGACGAGCACCCCGGCCCCGGTGAGCCGGTTCAGCAGCGAGGACTTGCCCGCGTTGGTGTACCCGGCGATGGCCACCGACGGGACCGCGCGGGCCGTGCGCACGGAGCGCTTGGCGTCGCGGGCGGTGCCCATGCCGCGGATCTCCCGGCGCAGCTTGGCCATCCGGGCGCGGATGCGGCGGCGGTCCAGCTCGATCTTCGTCTCACCGGGACCGCGGGAACCGATCCCCGCACCACCGGCGACGCGGCCACCGGCCTGCCGGGACATCGACTCGCCCCAGCCGCGCAGGCGCGGCAGCAGGTACTCCAGCTGCGCCAGCTCGACCTGGGCCTTGCCCTCCCGGCTCTTGGCGTGCTGGGCGAAGATGTCGAGGATCACGGCCGTCCGGTCGACGACCTTCACCTTGACGATGTCCTCCAGCCCGCGGCGCTGGGACGCCGACAGCTCCCCGTCGCACACGACGGTGTCGGCGCCGGACTCGGCGACCAGGTCGGCCAGCACCGCGGCCTTGCCCGCGCCCAGGTAGGTGGCGGGGTCGGGCGTGGAGCGGCGCTGCAGGACGCCGTCGAGGACGTCGGAGCCCGCGGTGGCGGCCAGGGCGGCCAGCTCCTGCAGGGAGACCTCGGCCTCCTCGCGGCTGGAGTCGGCCGAGGACCAGACCCCGGCGAGGACGACGCGCTCCAGGCGCAGCTGCCGGTACTCGACCTCGGTGACGTCGGCGAGCTCGGTGGACAGCCCGGCGGCGCGGCGCAGGGCGCGCCGGTCGGCGAGGTCGAGCTGCTCGCCGTCGTAGTCCGTGCGCCGGTCCGCCCGCTGGTCGGTGGGCTGGTCCGCCCGCTGGTCGGTGGGCTGGTCGTCCGGCGCCGCGGGGACGGCGTCGGCGTCCTGCTGCTCGTGCTGGTCGTGCCCGCGCAGGATGCGCGCGAGCGCGCGGTCGAGCTCCGTCTGCCCGGCGGACGGCTGCTCGGCCCCGCGCTGACGGGCGTCCGAGCGGCTCTGCTCGTCGACGGGGGCCGCGCCGGTGGGGCGGGTCGTCGTGGACGCTCGGTCGTGGGGGTGGTTCATGGACCTCCTCGGTCGTGCCGGCCGCCCGGCGCGGGTCTCGCGCTCCGACGGGACGTCCAGCGTCTCAGTGCAACGCCGCGGCTGGCGAGCGGATTCCGCCGGGCACCTACCCTGGGCCCGTGGCGGGTGGCACGACGGGCGGCGCGGGGACGAGCGCGGGCACGGACCAGGTGACGGGCTCGGGGACGGGCGAGGAGCACTACTTCACGGCGCGGCCGGCCTCCGCCGACGAGCGGCGCGAGGTCGCGGTGCGCCTGGCCGACCGCGACGTGACGGTCACGACCGCGCGCGGGGTCTTCTCCGCCGACCGCGTCGACCCGGGCACCGCGGTGCTGCTGCCGCTCGTGCCCGAGGACCCGGCCGCCACCGGTGACGTGCTGGACCTGGGCTGCGGGTGGGGGCCGGTGGCGCTGACGCTGGCGCTGCGCCAGCCGGGGCGCGCGGTGTGGGCCGTCGACGTCAACGAGCGGGCCCTGGACCTGGTGCGCCGCAACGCCGACCGGCTGGGTGTGCGGGTGCGGGTGCGGGCGGTGACGCCGGACGAGGTGCCGCCGGAGGTGTCCTTCGCCGAGGTGTGGTCCAACCCGCCGATCCGGGTCGGCAAGCCTGCGCTGCACGGGATGCTGCGGCGGTGGGGGGCGCGGCTGGCCCCGGGCGGGCAGGCGCACCTGGTGGTGCAGAAGAACCTCGGCGCGGACTCGCTGCTGCGCTGGCTCGACGAGGGCGGCGTGCCGGGGGTGAGCGCCCGCCGGACCGCGACGGCCAAGGGGTTCCGGGTGCTCACGCTGACCCGGGACTGACCGGGCGCCGCGCCGCGCCCCCGTCAGGCGGGCTGCAGCAGCGCGTCGCCGAGGACGCCGGAGGCCACGAGCACGGCCGGGCCGGTCAGCAGCACGGTGCCCTCCACCAGGGACGAGCCCTCGCCGACGGTGACGACGAGCTCGCCGCCGGGGACCTCCACCCGCCACGCGCCGGGGGCGCCGGGGCCCGCCCAGGCGCGCGTGGCCAGGGCCGCGGCGCACGCACCCGTCCCGCACGAGCGGGTCTCGCCGACGCCGCGCTCGTGCACCCGCATCCGCACCTCGCCCAGGTCGGCGACGGCGTCGCCGGTGACGTCGACCGCGGTCAGCGGGACGACCAGCTCCACGTTGGTGCCGTGCGCCGGGACGGGCCGCACCTCGGGGGCGCGGGTGAGGTCGGCGGCCTCCAGCTCGGCCGGCTCGGCGAGGGCGACGACGGTGTGCGGGTTGCCCAGGTCCACCGACAGCGCCGGGCGCGGCACGCCGCCCAGCCCGGGGACGGCGACCAGGGCGTCGGTGCCGTCGGCCAGGGCCCGCTCGCCGCCGGTCAGGCGCCAGGGGCCCATGTCGGCGGTCCAGCGGCCCGGGCCCTCGCGGCGCACGCGCTTGACGCCCGCGCGGGTGCCGACCGCGACCCAGCGCCCGTCGCCGGCGGCGGCGTCGAGGAAGCCCTCGGCGAGCAGGAACTCGGCGAAGACGCGCACGCCGTTGCCGCACATCTCGGCCACCGAGCCGTCGGCGTTGCGGTAGTCCATGAACCACTCGGCCTCGGCGGCCAGCGCCGCCCCGTCGGCGAGCGCGGCGCTGCGCACGACGCGCACCAGGCCGTCGGCGCCGACGCCCGCACGCCGGTCGCACACGCGGGCGACGTCGGCGGGGCTCGGGTCCCAGGTCCCCTCGGGGTCGGCCACGAGGACGAAGTCGTTCTCGGTGCCGTGCCCCTTGCTGAAGGCGACGCCGCGGGCGGTGGGGTCGGTGCTCACGCCGGGCAGCCTACGGCGGCCAGCCGCGCCGCCCGCTCGGCCAGCTCGGCGGCGCTCGTGCCGTCGGGCGCGTCCAGCCAGTGCACGCGCGGGTCGCGCCGGAACCACGACTCCTGCTTGCGGGCGAAGCGGCGGGTGAGGCGCGCCGTCAGCTCCAGGGCCTCCTCCAGGGTGGTGCGCCCGTCGAGCGCGTCGAGCACCTGCGCGTACCCGAGGGCCCGGGAGGCGGTGCGCCCCTCGCGCAGGCCGCGGGCGGCCAGGGCGCTCACCTCCTCCACGAGGCCGTCGGCGGCCATCCGCCGCACCCGCGCGTCGATGCGGGCGTCCAGCTGCTCGCGCGGCACGGCCAGGCCGACCTGCACGGCCGGGCGGGCGTACCGCTGCTCGGGCAGCGACGCCGCGAACGGCCGCCCGGTGATCTCCACGACCTCCAGCGCGCGCACGACGCGGCGGCCGTTGCCGGGCAGGATGCGCGCCGCGGCGTCGGGGTCACGGGCGGCGAGGACGGCGTGCAGGGCGTGCGGGCCGCGCTCGGCCAGCTCGGCCTCCCAGCGCTCGCGCACCCGCGGGTCGGTGCCGGGGAAGCTCATCTCGTCCAGCGCCGCGCGCACGTACAGGCCGGAGCCGCCGACGAGCAGCGGGCGACGCCCGCGGGCCGCGACCTCGTCGAAGGCCGCCCGGGCCAGGTGCTGGTAGCTGGCGACGTCCGCGGCCTGCGTGACGTCCAGCACGTCCAGGAGGTGGTGCGGCACCCCGCCCCGCTCGGCCGGCGCGAGCTTGGCGGTGCCGACGTCCATCCCGCGGTACAGCTGCATCGCGTCGGCGTTGACGACCTCGCCGCCCTCCGGCAGCAGCCGGGCCAGCGCGACGGCGACGTCGGACTTGCCGGAGGCGGTGGGCCCCACGACGGCCACCACGGGCGCGGTCGGCTCCTCGCTCGTCCTCGGGTGGCCCACGGCGGCATGCTGTCAGACGCTGGGACCCTGTTCGCCCGACGTGGGAGGAGCCGACTGTGGGCACGATGGACTACCTGAACCGCAAGCTGGACGAGGCCGTGGAGCGCACCGGCGAGGCCATCGGGGTGGCGCGCCGGCGGGCCGGCTCGTTCGTCGCCGACCACGAGGGGCAGGCCGGCAGCGCGATCGACCGCGCGGCGCGCTTCGTCGACCAGCGCACCGAGGGCAAGTACGCCCCGCACGTGGCGCGGGTGTCGCGGGTGGCGCGCTCGGGCGTGCGCGTGGCGGCCGGGCAGCCCGTGCGCACCGAGCACGCCGACGGCGGCACGAGCATGCGCGGCGGCCAGGCGCACGACGGCACGACGATGACCGGTCCCGCGCGCTGAGCGCGGGCAGCAGCCGAGGACGAGCACCGACCCAGGAGGTCCCGTGACCATCCCGACGACTCCCCCGCCGCCCTCGCCGGTGCCGGACCCCGGCAGCCCGGGCTCGCCGCCCGTGCCGGACCCGGGCCCGGTGCCGGACCCCGGGCCCGCGCCGGACCCGGTCACCCCGCCGGCGAAGTAGCGCGCTCCCCGGGCGGCGGGACCGCCCGGGGACGCGGTCAGCGGGTGCGCAGCGCGGGCAGGCCCAGCGAGACGGGCCGGGGGCCGGCGACCTCCGGCTCCGGCCGGGCCTGGCGCGCCTCCCAGGCGTCGCCGGCGCGGGTGCGCCGCACCGCCCAGGTGCCGCTGACGTCGGCCTCCAGGTGGTGCGGGGCCCCGCGCGTGACGGTCACCGTGGCCACGTCGCCGGGCCGCGGCGCCACCTGGCCCTGCGGGACGGCGAAGTGGACGAGCCGGTTGTCGGGCGCGCGGCCGGACAGCCGCTGCGTGGCGGCGTCCTTGCGGCCCTCGCCCTCGGACACGAGCACGTCGAGCACGCGTCCCTCCTGGGCCCGGTTCTCCCACCAGGCGATCTCCTCCTGGAGGGCCACGAGCCGCTCGTAGCGCTCCTGCACGACGGCCTTGGGCACCTGGTCGTCCATGGTGGCGGCGGGCGTGCCCGGCCGGGGGGAGTACTGGAACGTGAAGGCGCTGGCGAAGCGGGACTCGGCGACGACCTCCAGCGTCTGCTGGAAGTCCTCCTCCGTCTCGCCGGGGAAGCCGACGATGATGTCGGTGGTGATCGCTGCGTCGGGGATGCGCTCGCGCACCTCCTGCACGATGGCCGCGAAGCGCGTGCGCCGGTAGCTGCGGCGCATGGCCCGCAGGACCCGGTCCGAGCCGGACTGCAGCGGCATGTGCAGGCTCGGCATGACGGTGGGCGTCTCGGCCATCGCGTCGATGACGTCGCTGGTGAAGCTGGACGGGTGCGGGCTGGTGAAGCGCACGCGCTCCAGGCCCTCGACGGCGCCGGTGGCCCGCAGCAGCTTGCCGAAGGCCAGCTTGTCGCCGAACTCCACGCCGTAGGTGTTGACGTTCTGCCCCAGCAGCGTCACCTCCAGCACACCCTCGGCGACGAGGGCCTCGACCTCGGCGAGCACGTCGCCGGGCCGGCGGTCCTTCTCCTTGCCGCGCAGGCTGGGCACGATGCAGAAGGTGCAGGTGTTGTTGCAGCCGACGGAGACGCTCACCCACGCCGCGTAGGGCGACTCGCGGCGGGTGGGCAGCGTGGAGGGGAAGACCTCCAGCGACTCCAGGATCTCCACCTGCGCCTGCTCGTTGTGGCGGGCGCGCTCGAGCAGCACCGGCAGCGAGCCGACGTTGTGGGTGCCGAAGACGACGTCCACCCAGGGGGCCTTGCGGACGATCTCGCCGCGGTCCTTCTGCGCCAGGCAGCCGCCCACCGCGATCTGCATGCCGGGCCGGCGCGCCTTCACCGGCGCCAGGTGGCCGAGGTTGCCGTACAGCTTGTTGTCGGCGTTCTCGCGCACCGCGCACGTGTTGAAGACGACGACGTCCGGCTCGGCAGGCGCCTCACCGGGCGCCTCGTCGAAGCGGACGTAGCCGGCGTCCTCCAGCAGCCCGGACAGGCGCTCGGAGTCGTGGACGTTCATCTGGCAGCCGAAGGTGCGCACCTGGTAGGTGCGCGGCTGCTCCCCCGGCCGCGGCGCGGGAGCCGGGGTCGCGGGGCGCGGGACGGTGGGCGTGCTCATCACCTCCCAGGGTAGGTCACCGGCACCGGCCCGGGCCGACGTCACGGCCGGATCACGATGTGCCCGCCACGTGCCCGGTCCGCTGGTCACGGTGGCGGGTGTGTGTAGGTTCTGCCCGCATGAGTGACCACGCCCAGGCGGCCTCACCGGACGCCGAGCCCCCGCGGGGCACCGGCGGCCGCGAGCCGCTGGTGGTGCTGCGCGGCGTGCAGAAGCACTTCGGGCAGCTGCACGTCCTGCGCGACATCGACCTCACCGTCGCGCACGGCGAGGTCGTCGTCGTCATCGGCCCCTCCGGCTCCGGCAAGTCCACGCTGTGCCGGACGATCAACCGGCTGGAGACGATCGACTCCGGGCACATCACCGTCGACGGCCGCGAGCTGCCCCAGGAGGGCAAGGAGCTGGCCCGGCTGCGCGCCGACGTCGGCATGGTGTTCCAGTCCTTCAACCTCTTCGCGCACAAGACGGTGCGCGAGAACGTCACGCTCGGGCCGACGAAGGTCCGCGGCGTCCCCTCGGCCGACGCGGACCGGCGCGCCACCGAGCTGCTCGAGCGGGTGGGCGTGGCCAGCCAGGCCGACAAGTACCCCGCCCAGCTGTCCGGGGGTCAGCAGCAGCGCGTGGCCATCGCCCGGGCGCTGGCCATGGAGCCGAAGGTCATGCTCTTCGACGAGCCGACGTCGGCGCTGGACCCGGAGATGATCAACGAGGTCCTCGACGTGATGACCGGTCTCGCCAAGAGCGGCATGACCATGATCGTCGTCACGCACGAGATGGGTTTCGCCCGCCGCGCCGCGGACAGGGTCGTCTTCATGGCGGACGGGCGGATCCTCGAGGACGCCGAGCCCGAGGAGTTCTTCACCGCCCCCCGGCACGATCGGGCCAAGGACTTCCTCTCCAAGATCCTCACGCACTGAGGGTCCCCGGACCGCGGCACCGGGCCACCCCCGGCGCCGCCGCCGCTCCGCGGCACACCGCAGGAACGACGACACGACCAGGAGGCACCGCCCCCATGAGGAAGTTCCGCACCGCCCTGCTCGCCGGGTCCGCCGCCGCCGCGCTCGCCCTCACCGGCTGCGGCGGGGACGACGCCGCGACCGAGGGCGCGGAGGCTCCCAGCCCCTCCACCGACGTCAGCTTCGAGGCCGGCACGACGATGGCCGAGATCAGCGAGGCAGGCACCATCACGGTCGGCACCAAGTTCGACCAGCCCGGCTTCGGGCTGGCCAACCTCGAAGGCACCCCCGAGGGCTTCGACGTCGAGATCGCCACGTACATCGCGGCGCAGCTCGGCATCGGCGAGGACTCCATCGAGTGGGTCGAGGCTCCCAGCGCCCAGCGCGAGGACCTCATCGTCAACGGGACCGTCGACATGGTGGTCGCCACCTACACCATCAACGACACCCGCAAGGAGCGGATCACCTTCGCGGGCCCGTACTACGAGGCCGGCCAGCAGATCATGGTCCTGGCGGACAACACCACGATCAACGGCCCCGAGGACCTGGCGGCCAACCCGGACGTCACCATCTGCTCGGTGACCGGCTCGACTCCGGCCGAGAACATCCGCGAGTACCTGGCCTCGCCCGGGCAGCTGGTGGAGTTCGAGGTCTACGACGACTGCGTGGCGGCCATGCAGAACGGCCAGGTCCAGGCGATGACGACGGACAACGTCATCCTCACCGGCTACGTGGCCGAGAACGAGGGCGAGTTCAAGCTCGTCGGCGAGCAGTTCACCGAGGAGCCCTACGGCGTCGGCATCGCCAAGGGCGACACCGCCTTCTGCGAGTTCATCAACGAGTCGCTGCAGCAGGCCGCCGACGAGGGCTACTACGAGGAGGCCTGGATCTCCACGGCCGGTCAGTACGAGGGCACCGAGGTCCCCGCGCTGCCCGAGCCCGACCCCTGCGTCTGACCCGCACCACCCCTGGAGCGCCCCGGCGCTCCACCCCCAGCGCACGAGGGGGGACGACGGCTCCGACGACGTGGCCGCCGCCCCTCCTCGTGCTCCCGTCAGCCCCGGAGGCGGAGGCCCGAGCGTGCAGCCGGTCATCGACAACATCGACCTCTTCTGGAGCGGTTTCCTGCGCTCCCTCGGCATCGCTGCGCTGGGAGCCGTCGGCAGCCTCCTGTGGGGCACCGTCCTCGCGGTCTTCCGGATCTCACCGATCCCGGTCCTGCGCGCCTTCGGGGCCTTCTACGTGACCTGGCTGCGCAACACGCCCCTGGCGATCGTGCTGTTCACGATGGCCTTCGGGATCCCGACCGTCGGCATCAACGCCTCGTACTACGTCTTCGGCGTGACCGCCCTCGTGCTCTACACCTCCGCCTTCGTCTGCGAGGCGGTGCGCTCGGGCATCGCGACGGTGCCGGCGGGGCAGGCGGAGGCCGCGCGGGCGATCGGCCTGACCTTCCGCCAGATCGTGGGACTGGTGATCCTGCCGCAGGCGCTGCGCGCGGTGGTGCCCCCCGTCGGCAACGTCCTCATCGCGATGACCAAGAACAGCGCCGTCGTCGGCGCCTTCGGTGTCGGTGGCGAGCTCTTCAGCGTGTACGCCCGACTGACCAGCGCGCAGGGCTACCCGCAGCTGCCCGTCCTGACCGGCGTGGCCATCGGCTTCCTGATCATGACCCTCAGCACGGCCGCGCTCCTGGCGCTGGCCGAGCGCCGACTGGAGGTGGCCCGGTGAGCCAGCCCGAGGCCGTCCTCTTCGACACCCCGGGTCCGCGGGCCCGTCGGCGGATCCTCGTCGGCAGCGTCGTGGCCGCCGCCGTCCTGGTCGGGGTGCTCGTCCTGGTGGTGCTGCGCCTGGCCGAGCGCGGGCAGTTCGACGCGGAGCTGTGGAACCCCCTCGTCAACCCGGCCGACGAGCAGTTCCCCGCGGTGTGGTCCCGCATCGGCGACGGCCTGGTGGTCACCCTGCGCGCGGCCTTCTTCGCCGTGCTCCTGTCCCTGGTGATCGGCATCGTCATCGCCTCGGCCCGGCTCTCGCTCGGGCGGGGGGCTCGGCTGCCCCTCGTGGCGGTGATCGAGCTGCTGCGCGGTCTGCCCGTCATCGTGACGATCCTGTACGTGGACGTCCTCACCCGGACCCTGGGCGTCAACCAGGGCCCGGAGGTGTCGCTCGTCATCGGGCTCACCCTCTACAACTGCGTGATCATCTCGGAGATCGTGCGCGCCGGGGTCCTGGCGCTGCCCAAGGGGCAGGTCGAGGCCGGGCTCGCGGTGGGCCTGACCCGCGGGCAGGTGATGCGCTCCATCCAGATCCCGCAGGCCGTCCGGGCGATGCTGCCGGCCCTCATCAGCCAGCTGGTCGTCATCCTCAAGGACACGGCTCTGGCCAGCATCGTCCTCGCGCTCATCCAGGACCTGGGCAAGATCGCCGACCAGCTGCGGGGCTTCCTGGACAACCCGCTGCAGACGTACTTCGTCATCGGGCTGATCTACATCGTCATCAACGTGCTGCTGGAGCAGGTGGCCCGCTACGTGCAGCGGCGCACCTCGACCGGCCGCCGGCGTCGCCGCCGGACGGACCGGGTCGAGGAGCAGAGCGAGCTGCAGGCCCCCGGCGCGCGCAGCGCCTGAGCCCCGCGCGCCGCCGCTGCGGCGGGAGGATCCCGGGGTGGGCGAGCGGGCCTCGTCCGTCGCACCCCGGGGTCCGGGAGCCCGTCACCCCAGGTCGTCCGGACCCTCCAGGACGTCGGGGTCGGTCAGGACGACCGCGTCGTCCACGTCGTCCGCCGCCAGCTCCTCGCGCACGACCCTCATGACGAGCCCGGGCGGGAACCCGCGCCGAGCCAGCGTCCCGGCCAGGCGACGCTGGCGCACCGCGCGTTCGAGCCCGCGGGTGGCCGCGAGCTTGCGCTGCACGAGGCGGCGCGCGGCGGCCTCCTCCGAGGCGTCGTCGACGGCGTCCACGGCCTCGCGCGCAGTCTCGTCGTCCACGCCCTTGCGGCGCAGCTCCAGGGCCAGCGCCCGCCGTCCCCGCTGCCCCTGCCGGGCGTTGACGAAACCCTCGGCGTAGCGGGCGTCGTCGACGAGACCGACGTCCTCGAAGCGGTCGAGGACCTCGGCGGCCACCTCGTCCGGGACGTCGCGGGCCGCCAGCTTCTCGGCCAGCTGGGCGCGGCTGCGCGGCGCCATCGTCAGCTGGCGCAGCGCGATGGCGCGGGCGACGTCGTGCGGGTCGGGCTCCCGGTCCGGGTTCTCCTCCGGACCGGGCGCCCTCCCCGTGCGCGGGGACCGGCTCAGAACTGGACCGCCGGCTCCTCGGCCGGGGCGTCCACGCGCGGGCCGACCCCGAGCTTCTCCTTGATGCGCTTCTCGATCTCGTCGCCGAGGTCGGGGTTGTCGCGCAGGAAGGCGCGGGCGTTCTCCTTGCCCTGGCCCAGCTGGTCGCCCTCGTACGTGTACCAGGCGCCGGACTTGCGGACGAAGCCGTGCTCGACGCCCAGGTCGATCAGGCCGCCCTCGCGGGAGATGCCCTGGCCGTACAGGATGTCGAACTCGGCCTGCTTGAACGGCGGGCTGACCTTGTTCTTGACGACCTTGACGCGGGTGCGGTTGCCGACGGGGACGGTGCCGTCCTTGAGCGTCTCGATGCGCCGCACGTCCAGGCGCACGGAGGCGTAGAACTTCAGCGCCTTGCCGCCGGTCGTCGTCTCCGGCGAGCCGAACATGACGCCGATCTTCTCGCGCAGCTGGTTGATGAAGATGGCCGTCGTGCCGGAGTGGTTGAGCGCACCGGTGATCTTGCGCAGGGCCTGCGACATGAGGCGGGCCTGCAGGCCGACGTGGCTGTCGCCCATCTCGCCCTCGATCTCCGCCTTGGGCACCAGGGCCGCCACGGAGTCGATGACGATGATGTCGAGCGCGCCGGAGCGGATCAGCATGTCGGCGATCTCGAGGGCCTGCTCCCCCGTGTCGGGCTGGGAGACGAGCAGGGCGTCGGTGTCCACGCCGAGCTTGGCGGCGTAGTCGGGGTCGAGGGCGTGCTCGGCGTCGATGAAGGCGGCGATGCCGCCGGCGCGCTGGGCGTTGGCGACGGCGTGCAGGGCCACGGTCGTCTTGCCGGAGGACTCCGGGCCGTAGACCTCCACGACGCGCCCGCGCGGCAGGCCGCCGATGCCGAGGGCGACGTCCAGGGAGATCGCCCCGGTGGGGATGACCTCGATGGGCGGGCGGCTCTCGTCGCCGAGCCGCATCACGGACCCCTTGCCGAACGACTTGTCGATCGCGGCGAGCGCGGATTCCAGGGCCTTCTCGCGGTCCGCGGGAGCGGGCATGTCCTCACCTCGGGTGTCGTCGGCGGACCGGGGCCCGCCGTGCGTGTGTGTCGTCGAGGACGCTACGACCCGCCTCCGACACGAGCCCCGAACGCGGGGCCCGGTGTGGACGGCGGGGCGCTCCGGCCCCCTGTGGACCCCTCCACGATAGGCGTACACCTGTTCGAGCGGCCACCGCCGCGCCGCGCGCGTGTCGGCGCTGGCTAGCCTCCCGCGCACGGCCGCGCCCCGCGGCCGACCCGACGGTCGAGGAGGACCAGCCCGTGAGCGCGACGACCGAGACCCCGACCCCTCCCGACGGCGGCGCCCCCCGCGTGCTCGAGGCGCGCGGCGCCGGCCTCGTGCCCGACGGCGAGCGGCTGGAGCGGCTGGGGACCCTGTCCACCTGGGCCGAGGGTCCCGTCTGGCTGCCGCAGGAGCGGGCCGTGCTCTTCAGCGACATCCCGGGCGACCGGGTCCTGCGCTGGGACGAGGAGGGCGGCCTGCGCGTGCACCGCGAGGGCGCCGAGCACACCAACGGCCGGACCCTGGACGCCGAGGGCCGGATCGTCGCCTGCTCGCACGGCCGGCGCGCGCTCGAGCACGAGAACGCCTCGGGCGACACGTCCGTGCTCGTCGACCGCTGGGCCGGTCACCGCTTCAACTCCCCCAACGACGTCGTCGTGGCCCGCGACGGCTCGATCTGGTTCACCGACCCGCCCTACGGCATCAGCGTCGTCGTCGAGGGGCACCCGGGCCGGCGCGAGTACGGCGACAACTGGGTCTTCCGCTTCGACCCGGTCACCGGCGAGGTGCGGCCCGTGGTCACCGACGTCGAGGAGCCCAACGGCCTGGCCTTCTCCCCCGACGAGTCGCTGCTGTACGTCGCCGACACCTCCGCCGCGGCCGTCCCCGGCGGCGGCTCGCACCGGCTGATCCGCGTCTACGACGTGCTGCGCGGCACACGCGGGGGCCGCGGGCCCGGCGCGGTGCCGGGCGGGCCGGTGGCCAAGAACGGCCGCGTCTTCGTCGAGGTCGACCGCGGGCTGGCCGACGGCTTCCGCGTCGACACCGCCGGGAACGTGTGGACCTCGAACGGCGACGCGGTGTCCGTGTACGCGCCCGACGGCGCGAAGCTGCTCGAGGTGGTCGTCGGCGAGGTCGTCGCCAACCTGTGCTTCGGCGGCGACGACGGCACCACGGTGTTCGTCACCGCCTCCACCAGCCTGTACCGGCTGCGCACGAGCGCCGTGGGCGCCGACCTGAAGTGGCTGTGAGACCGGCGCGGGCGGCCGCGGAGGCCGGTCAGCCCGAGCGCGGACGGCGGGCGGGGTCCTTGCCCAGGCGGCGCTCGGGCGGCACGTCCATGGCCTCGCACAGCGCCAGCCAGACGATCTTCGGGTCGACCCCGGCGTCCAGGGCCTGGCGGGGGGTGCGGTCCTCCAGCGCCAGCAGCACCTGGTCGGCGGCCAGCGAGCGGCCGTAGGCGGCGCCGAACTCGTCCTCCACCAGGGTCCAGAACTCGCTGAGTCGCACGGGGGCACCCTGCCACGCCCGCCGGGACGCCACCCGCTGCGCCCCACCGGCCCGGGGACTCCGGTCGCGCACCGGGCGCGTGTCGGGGGCGGGTGGTCTGATGACGGCATGGCCCCCCGACCGCCCCGCGGCACCGCGCCCGAGCAGCCCGCGCCCGACCCGGCGACCGTGCTCGGGCGCTTCTCCGAGGCGACCCGGGCGTGGTTCACGGGCGCCTTCGAGGCGCCGACGGCCGCGCAGGTGGGCGCGTGGGACGCGGTCAGCCGGGGGCGGCACGCGCTGGTCGTGGCGCCCACGGGCTCTGGCAAGACGCTGTCCGCCTTCCTCTGGGCGCTGGACCGCCTGGCCGGCGAACCCGTGCCCGAGGACAGGGACCTGCGCTGCCGCGTGCTGTACGTCTCGCCCCTGAAGGCCCTGGCCGTCGACGTCGAGCGCAACCTGCGCAGCCCGCTGACGGGCATCCGGCAGGCCGCCCAGCGACTGGGCCTGCCGGTGCCCGACGTCCGCGTCGGGCTGCGCTCGGGCGACACGTCCACCGAGGAGCGCCGGGCCTTCACCCGCACGCCCCCCGACGTGCTCATCACGACGCCGGAGTCGCTGTTCCTGCTGCTGACCTCCCGCGCGCGCGAGCAGCTGCGCGGGGTGCGCACCGTCGTCCTGGACGAGGTGCACGCGATGGCGGGGTCCAAGCGCGGCGCGCACCTCGCGCTGTCGCTGGAGCGGCTGGACGCGCTGGTCACCGCCGCCGGCGGCGAGCCGACCCAGCGGGTCGGGTTGTCCGCGACCGTGCGGCCCGTGGACACGGTCGCGGAGTGGGTCTCCGGCGGGCGGCCGGTGACGGTGGTCCAGCCGCCCGCCGACAAGCGCTTCGACCTGCGGGTCGTCGTGCCCGTGGAGGACATGTCCGACCTGGACGCCTCCGGCCGCGGCGCCGAGAGCGACGACCTGACCGGCCAGGCCGCCGGCGAGCCGCGGCGCGCGAGCATCTGGCCGCACGTGGAGGAGCGCATCGTCGACCTCGTCGCCGACCACACCTCCACGCTCGTCTTCGCCAACTCCCGCCGGCTGTCCGAGCGCCTGACCGCGCGGCTCAACGAGGTGTGGGACGAGCGCGGCGAGGAGCCCGGCGCGGAGGACGAGCACGACGACGGTGGTGCACCGGCGTCCGGACGCGCTCCCCTCCCGCCGGCGCAGCTGATGGGCGGCTCGGGACAGGCGGCCAACCGCCCGCCGGTGCTGGCGCGCGCCCACCACGGCTCGGTGTCCAAGGAGCAGCGCTCCCTCATCGAGGAGGACCTCAAGGCGGGCCGCCTGCCCGCCGTCGTGGCCACCTCCAGCCTCGAGCTGGGCATCGACATGGGCGCGGTGGACCTCGTGGTGCAGGTGGAGTCGCCGCCCAGCGTGGCCAGCGGCCTGCAGCGGGTGGGCCGCGCGGGGCACCAGGTCGGCGCCGTCTCCCGCGGCGTGCTGTTCCCCAAGTTCCGCGGCGACCTGCTGCAGACGGCCGTGGTGGTCGAGCGCATGCGCGACGGGCTCATCGAGGAGCTGCGCGTGCCGCAGAACCCGCTGGACGTGCTGGCGCAGCAGGTCGTGGCGATGGTCGCGATGGACGAGTGGACGGTCCCCGAGCTGCACGAGCTCGTGCGGCGCGCGGCGCCGTTCGCCTCGCTGTCGCGCCCGGTGCTCGACGCGGTCCTGGACATGCTCTCCGGCCGCTACCCCAGCGACGAGTTCGCCGAGCTGCGCCCCCGCCTGGTCTGGGACCGCGTCGGTGACGTCCTCACCGGCCGACCCGGCGCGCAGCGGCTCGCGGTGACCAGCGGCGGCACGATCCCCGACCGCGGCCTGTTCGGCGTCTTCCTCGCCGGCGGCGAGGGACCCGGCCGGCGGGTGGGCGAGCTGGACGAGGAGATGGTCTACGAGTCCCGCGTCGGCGACGTCGTGACCCTGGGCTCGACGGCCTGGCGGGTGGAGGACATCACCCACGACCGCGTGCTGGTGACCCCGGCCCCGGGCCAGCCGGGCCGGCTGCCGTTCTGGCACGGCGACGCGCTGGGCCGGCCGGCCGAGCTGGGCCGCGCCCTGGGCGCCTTCGTGCGCGAGCTGGCCGGCCTGCCGGGCGGGTTCAGCGGCGAGGCCGCCCGCGAGCGGGTGCGCGCGGCGGGCCTGGACGAGTGGGCCGCCGACAACCTGCTGGCCTACCTGGAGGAGCAGCGGGAGGCGACCCGGCACGTGCCGGACGACCGCACGATCCTCGTCGAGCGCTTCCGCGACGAGCTGGGCGACTGGCGCATCTGCGTGCACTCCCCCTTCGGCGGTCAGGTGCACTCCCCGTGGGCGCTGGCCCTGGGTGCGCGCATGCGCGAGCGCTTCGGCGTCGACGTGCAGGCCATGCCGGCCGACGACGGCGTGGTCCTGCGGTTGCCGGACCTCGACCTGCCGGAGGGGCAGGCGCCGGACGTGGCCGACCTCGTGGTGCTCGAGCCGGAGGAGGTCGACGAGCTCGTCACCGCCGAGATCGGCGGGTCGGCGCTGTTCGCCGCGCGCTTCCGCGAGTGCGCCGCGCGGGCGCTGCTGCTGCCGCGCCGCCAGCCCGGGCGCCGGCAGCCGCTGTGGCAGCAGCGCCAGCGCGCCGCGTCGCTGCTGCAGGTCGCCAGCCGCTTCGCGAGCTTCCCGATCGTGCTGGAGACGGTGCGCGAGTGCCTGTCGGACGTCTTCGACGTCGCCGGGCTGCAGCAGCTCATGCGGGACCTGGCCGCCCGGCGCGTGCGCGTGGTGGAGGTGGAGACCTCCCAGCCCTCGCCCTTCGCCCGCGGCCTGGTGTTCGGCTACGTGGCGCAGTTCCTCTACGAGGGCGACTCCCCGCTGGCCGAGCGGCGGGCGGCCGCCCTCGCGCTGGACCCGAGCCTGCTCGCCGAGCTGCTCGGCCGCGGCGAGGGCGCGGCGCTGCGCGACCTGCTGGACCCCGACGCCGTCGTGCGCACGGAGGAGGAGCTGCAGCGGCTGGCGCCGTCGAGGCGCTGCGCCGACGCGGAGGACGTCGCCGACCTGCTGCGGGTGCTCGGCCCGCTGAGCACCGCGGAGGTCGTGGCCCGCAGCGGGCGGGCCGTCGCCTCCGGTGAGGAGGACGCGGCGACGGCCGACACCGCCGTCACGGGCGCCGCTCCCACCGCGGAGCCCGGCGAGGTGGCGCGCTGGCTGCACGGGCTGGAGGACGCCCGCCGCGCCATCCGGGTGCGTGTCGCCGGGCAGGAGCAGTGGGCCGCGATCGAGGACGCGGGCCGCCTGCGCGACGCCCTGGGCACCCCGCTGCCCGTCGGCGTCCCCGAGGCGTTCACCGAGCCGGTCGCCGACCCCCTGGCCGAGCTGCTGGGCCGCTACGCCCGCACCCGCGGCCCCTTCACGGCCGCCGACGCCGCCTCCCGCTTCGGCGTGGGCCGCGCGGTCGCCCTGGACGGGCTGCGCCGCCTGCAGTCCTCCGGCCGGCTCGTGGAGGGCGAGCTGCGCCCCGGCGGCTCGGGCCTGGAGTTCTGCGACGCCGAGGTGCTGCGCGTGCTGCGCCGGCGGTCCCTGGCGGCGCTGCGCGCCGACGTGGAGCCGGTGCCGCCGCGCGACCTGGCGCGCTTCCTGCCCGCCTGGCAGGCCGTGGGGACGGGGCTGCGCTCGCGGCTGCGCGGTGTCGACGGGGTCCTGCGCGCGGTGGAGCAGCTGGCCGGGGCGGTGCTGCCCGCCAGCGCCGTCGAGCCGCTCGTGCTCGCCGCGCGCGTGGAGGGCTACCAGCCGGCGATGCTGGACGAGCTGACCGCCGCCGGCGAGGTGGTGTGGGCCGGGCACGGCAGCCTGCCCGGTGACGACGGCTGGGTCTCCCTGCACCCCGCCGACCTGGCGCCGCTGACCCTGCCGGACCCGGAGGCCGACGCCGCCGAGGACGTCGACGGTGACCTGCACCGCGAGGTGCTGGCCGCCCTCGAGGGGGGCGGCGCCTACTTCTTCCGCGCCCTGGCGGACACCGTGGGGTGCACCGACGACAGCGCCCTGACGGCGGTCCTGTGGGACCTGGTGTGGGCGGGACGGATCACCAACGACACCCTCGCCCCGCTGCGCGCCCGGCTCGCCGGCCGGGGCGCGCACAAGGCGCGCAGCGCCGCGCCACGCTCGCGGTACGCCCGCTACGGCGCGCGGCGCGGGTCCCGCGGACTGCGCGGCGGCGTCGAGCTGCCGTCCCGGGGCGGCCCGCCGTCGGCCGCCGGGCGGTGGTCCCTGCTGCCCGAGCGCGAGGACGACGCGACGGTGCGCGCGCACGCCGTGGCGGAGGTCCTCCTGGACCGGCACGGCGTGGTCACGCGCGGTGCGGTGACCGGCGAACGCGTCCCGGGCGGCTTCGCCGCCGTCTACCGGACCCTGGCGGCGTTCGAGGAGGCCGGCCGGGCCCGGCGCGGCTACTTCGTCGAGGGGCTCGGGGCCTCCCAGTTCGCCACCACCGGCGCGGTCGACCGGCTGCGCGACAGCGCCCGCCCGCTGGGCGGGGACAGGCCCTCCGACCGGGCGCGGGACGCCGCGGTCCCCGACCTGCCCGGTCGCGCGGGCGCGGGTCGCAGCGGTCGCGGACGCCCCGAGGGGCCGGGCGCCCTGGTGCTGGCGGCGACCGACCCCGCCAACCCCTTCGGGGCGGCGCTGGGCTGGCCCGAGCGCGGGGAGGTCAGCGCGGGGGCCAGCGGGCACCGGCCCGGGCGCAAGGCGGGCGCGCTGGTCGTCCTCGTCGACGGCGAGCTCGTCCTGTACGTCGAGCGCGGCGGGCGCTCCGTCCTGTCCTGGACGGAGGACGAGACGTCGCTGCAGGCTGCCGCGGACTCGCTGGCGCTGGCGGTGCGCGACGGCGTGCTGGGGCGGCTGACCGTGGAGAAGGCGGACGGCGCCGGGGTGCTCACGGGCGGGACGGCCCTGGGGCGCGCGCTCGAGGGCGCCGGGTTCCACGCCACCCCGCGCGGACTGCGGATCCGCTCGTGAGGGCCACCGGGGCCGGCGTCGGCCGGTGTCGGTCGGCGGACCGGTGCGGGCGGTCGGCGCGTGCCTGAGGGCGACGTGGTATGGCGCACGGCCCGGCGCCTGCACCGGGCGCTGGCGGGACGGACGCTGACGGCCACCGACTTCCGCTGGCCGAGCCTGGCCGAGGCCGACCTGTCCGGCCGCGAGGTCGTGGAGGTCGTCAGCGCCGGCAAGCACCTGCTGCTGCGCACCGCTCCGACCGGCGAGCCGGGGTCGGTGCCGCTGACGGTGCACAGCCACCTGCGCATGGAGGGCTCCTGGCACGTGCACCGCACCGGCGAGCCGTGGACGCGGCGCGCGGCCTCGGGCGTCCGGGTGGTGCTGACGAGCGCGGAGTGGACGGCGGTCGGGCACAAGCTGGGGATGCTCGACCTCGTCGTCACCGACCGCGAGGACACCCTCGTGGGTCACCTCGGCCCCGACCTGCTCGGACCCGGCTGGGACCCGGCCGAGGCGGCCCGGCGGCTGACCGCCGCGCCCGGCCGCGAGCTGGGCGAGGCCCTGCTGGACCAGCGGGTGCTCGCCGGGGTCGGCACCTTCTACATGGCGGAGGCCTGCTTCCTGGCCCGGCTGACTCCCTGGTCCCCGGTCTCCGCCGTGGAGGACCCCGACCGCTTCCTGGCGCTGGTGCACCGCCTGCTGGACGCGAACAAGGAGCGCGCCGAGCAGGTGACCACCGGTGACCTGCGGCGCGGCCGGCAGAACTTCGCGCACGCCCGCTCCGGCCTGCCGTGCCTGCGGTGCGGGGCCACGGTGCGCGTCGCGATGATCGGCGCTCCCCCGCAGGACCGCACCGCCTTCTACTGCCCCGGCTGCCAGGCGGGGCCGGCGCCCACCGACGACGGACGGCCCCAGCGGCCCCTGGGGTCCGCGCGCCCGGAGGGCCGCACGACCCGCACCGTCCGCACCCGCCCCGCGTACCGCCGCTGACGGCCTCCGACGGCACCAGCGGACGCACGGGGCCCGGGACGCACGAGGGCCCGGACGCACGAGGGCCCGGACGCACGAGGGCCCGCCACCGTCACCGGTGGCGGGCCCAAGCGGGACGCGTCAGGCCGCGGGGACGAGCCGGCGTCGCAGGATGAGCTCGAGCTCCTCGGGGAGCCCGTCGAGCTCGACGGTCAGTTCCTCCACGGTGTCACCGGAGAGGCTGTCGACGGCGGAGTCGACGATGGTGCCGGCGGCGCCGTCCACGGTGGAGTCGGCGACGGCCTCCAGGGAGGTGCCGGGCGCGTCGGCGACGCGGTCCGCCGGCCGGGCAGGGTCCACCGCGGGCGGCTGGCCCACGACGGGCAGCGCCCGGGACGAGGCCGGTGCGGTCGCCGCGGCACGGGCAGGGGTGGACGGCACGGCGGCCAGGGAACCGGCGGGGGCCGGCACCGGCGCGGCCGGGCGAGGAGCGGCGGGCACGATGCCCTCCGCGGCGTACGGCTGGCGCACGCCCTCCTCGTCGGCGATGCGGCGGGTCACCTCGCCGAGGACCTGGGACAGGGGGACGTCGAGGGCGGTGCAGATGGAGGCCAGCAGCTCGCTGGAGGCCTCCTTCTGGCCGCGCTCGACCTCGCTGAGGTAGCCGAGGGACACGCGGGCGGTGGAGGACACCTCGCGCAGCGTCCGGTGCTGGCCGCGCCGCTCGTCACGCAGCACGTCCCCGATGGTGCGGCGGAGCACGACCATGCGGCGGCCTCCCTCGGGTGGTCGAGGGGGCAGACCCCGGGGTCCCGCCGTCGTGGCCGGCACCGACCGGTAGCTGCCCGTAGTGGTCGTTCCACCGTACCCCGGAGACCGCCGCGGCGGCGTGGTGGGAGCAGGGTTGCGCACGACTGGCTCAACTCCTCCACGGCCCCGTGTGTTCCGGCGGGTGCCCGGGCAGGGACGCGGCCGTCCGCCGGGACCGTCCGATCAGGTCGCCGTGACGACGGCGAGCAGCTCCGCCAGCGCCGCTGCCACGGTGGCCCGCCGCACCTGCGGGCGGTCACCGGGCAGGTGCAGCGCCCGGTGCCGCGCGCCGCCGGGCAGCGCGTCGGCGGCCAGGCCGAGGAAGACCGTCCCGGCGGGGTGCCCGTCGGCCGGGCCGGGCCCGGCGACCCCGGTGGTGGCCACGGCCACGTCCGCGCCGGTGCGCTCGCGGGCTCCGCGGGCCATCTGCTCGGCGACCAGCCCGTCGACGGGCCCGGTGACGGCCAGCCGGTCCGGGTCGACGCCCAGGAGGGACGCCTTCAGCCCGGTGGCGTAGGCGACGACGCCGCCGCGCACGACGGTGGAGGCGCCCGGCACGTCGACGAGCGTCGCGCACAGGAGCCCGCCCGTGAGGGACTCAGCGGTCGCCACCGTCAGCCCCGCGGCCCGCAGCGCCGCCACGACGGCCCCCGCGGTCACCTCCGCGCCGGCCGGCACGGCGGCCCGGTCGGTCACCGTCGCCCGCGCGCGAGCCGCCAGAAGATGCCCACGTACTCAGCCGCGCTGGTGAGGGTGAGGACCACCGCCAGCACCATGACGGCCTGGGCCACCAGGTGCGGCTCGGTGGACGGGAACGGCAGCACGTACAGGCCCACCGCGACGGACTGCACGACCGTCTTCAGCTTGCCACCGCGACCGGCGGGCACCACGCCGCGGCGGATGACGAGGAAGCGGGCCAGGGTGACGAGCAGCTCGCGGGCGAGGACCACCACGGTCGCCCACCACCACAGCCGGTCCTGCAGCGACAGCACGACGAGCCCGGCGCCGATGAGGGCCTTGTCCGCGATCGGGTCGGCGATCTTGCCGAAGTCGGAGACGGAGTCCCAGCGGCGGGCCAGGTGCCCGTCGTAGCGGTCGGTGATGATGGCCGCGAGGAAGACGCCCGTGGCGGCCAGCCGCCAGCCGGCCGAGTCCCCGCCCTGCACCGCCAGGAACCACACGAAGACGGGGACGGCGACGATGCGCAGGACCGTCAGGGCGTTCG
Organism: Kineococcus haloalkalitolerans; assembly: GCF_050871905.1. Classification (NCBI taxonomy): domain Bacteria; kingdom Bacillati; phylum Actinomycetota; class Actinomycetes; order Kineosporiales; family Kineosporiaceae; genus Kineococcus; species Kineococcus haloalkalitolerans. The sequence continues at coordinate 9,028 of NZ_JBJLSH010000017.1, read as the reverse complement.
GCAGGTGCAGGCGGTGCGCCGTGCGCCACTGGAAGCCCCCGCGGGCGCGGCTGCTCACGCCCGGCCCGGCCCGCCGGCGGGCTCGTGCAGGGCCTCGACCGGGGGCTCGGCCAGCGGGACGGCCAGCAGGTCCGCCCCCGCCGCGCCGGTGACGCGGGCGCGCACGAGGTCGCCGACGGCGACGCGCGCGCCCGGCGGCAGGTCCAGCTCGGTCTCGCCGTCCACGTCCGGCCCCTGGTGGGCGGCGCGGCCGGTGACGTGCGGGTCGCCGTCGGCGTCGACGACGGACTCGACGAGGACCTCCACGACCTCCCCGAGGCGGTCCTCGGCGCGCTGGGCGACGAGCTCCTCCACGAGGCGGGACACGCGGTCGGCGCGGGCGGCCACGACGTCGGCGCTCAGGTGGCCGTCGAGGCCCTCGGCCTCGGTGCCGTCCTCGTCGGAGTACGCGAAGACTCCGACGACGTCGAGGCGGGCGCGCTCGAGGAACGAGCACAGCTCGTCGACGTCGGCCTCGGTCTCGCCGGGGAAGCCGACGATGACGTTGGAGCGGATCCCCGCCAGCGGGGCGCGCTCGCGGACCTGTTCCAGCAGGGCCAGGAACGGCTCGGTGCCGCCGAAGCGGCGCATGCGGCGCAGCACCCCGGGCGCGGAGTGCTGGAAGGACAGGTCGAAGTAGGGGACGACGCCGGGGGTGGCGGTGAGCGCGTCCAGCAGCCCGGGCCGGACCTCGGCCGGCTGCAGGTAGGACACCCGCACCCGCTCGATCCCCTCGACGGCGGCCACGCGCGGCAGCAGGGCCTCCAGGGCGCGCAGGTCCCCGAGGTCCTTGCCGTAGCTGGTGGTGTTCTCGCTGACGAGGAAGACCTCGCGCACCCCCTGGGCGGCCAGCCACCGCGTCTCGGCGACGACCTCGTCGGCGGGGCGCGAGACGAAGGAGCCGCGGAAGGCCGGGATGGCGCAGAAGCTGCAGCGGCGGTCGCAACCGGTGGCGATCTTCACCGGTGCCCAGGGGCCGCTGCCGAGGCGGCGGCGCACGACCCGGGGACCGGAGGCGGGCGCCAGCCCCTCGGGCAGGTCGGGGGCCGCACCGGCCGCCGGCGCGGGTGCGGCCGCCGGCGCGGTCGCGACCGTCCGGGCGGCCTGCGCGGCCTGGCGCTCGGCGGGGGCCAGCGGCAGCAGGCTGCGCCGGTCGCGCGGCACGTGGGCGCGCGGCTTCTCCCCGTGCAGGACGGCCGCCAGGTGGGTGGACAGGTCGGCGTAGGAGTCGAAGCCCAGGACGGCGTCGGCCTCGGGCAGCGACTCGGCCAGGTCCGCGCCGTAGCGCTCGGCCAGGCAGCCGACGGCCACGACGGCGCGGGTGCGGCCGCTGTCCTTGAGGTCGGCGGCGGCCAGGACGGTGTCGATGGAGTCCTTCTTGGCCTGCTCGACGAACCCGCAGGTGTTGACGACGGCCACGTCGGCGCCGTCGGGGTCGTCGACCAGGCGCCAGCCGGCGTCGGCGAGGCGGCCGGCCAGCTCCTCGGAGTCCACGTCGTTGCGGGCGCAGCCGAGGGTCACGAGGGACACCGTCCGGACGTCGGCCGTCCCGCCGGTCCCTGCGCCGGCCCCTCCGTCGGCCGCCGGTGCGGTGGTCGGCGGGGGCGGGGACACGACGGCGTCTGGCACGTGCCCAGGGTACGCACCGGGCGCGGGCGCACCGCCCGCGCGCGGGTGCGGGCTCAGGCCGGGGGACCGGCGCCGTCCAGGGCCGGTGCCGCGGGGGCCGCCGGCTCGGCCGGCGCGGGCGGCACCGGAGCGACGGCGACGGGAGCGGGCGCCGCGGCGACCGGGGCTTCGTCGAGGGCCACGGCGGGGTGCGGGCCGTGCGCGTCCTCCAGCAGGGCCCGCATGGGCCGGGTGGGCCGGAACCAGCCGCCCTCGGGCGGCAGGGCGGACAGGCGCGTGCGCCCGAGGGAGACCTGGAAGGCGCCCGGCACGTCCTCGAGGTCGACGAACTCGATGAGCGGGGACTCCTGCGCGTAGCCGGCGACCTCGGCGAAGGACAGGACGACGCAGCGCACGCCGGCGCGGTGCAGCTCCTCCAGGGGGGCGAGGAAGTTGCGACCGTCACCGCTGGCGACGACGAGCCGGCGCAGCCGGTGGCTGGCCCGGCGCTCGGCGATGTGCTGCAGCATCGCCTCGTCGACGTCGTCCTCGGGGTGGACCTTGGGGCGGGCGAAGACGGCGTAGCCGAAGCTGCGCAGGGCCTCGATCCAGCCGCGCAGGGACACGGCCGCGGTGGGCTGGACGTTGGTGAAGACGCAACCCTCGACCTCGTGGTCGGCGGCCTCGGACAGGAACCAGCGGGCGATGGCGTCGAAGCGGGGCCGGTCGGAGGAGGCCGGGCGCGAGCCGAGGATCGCGGACAGCGTCATGTCGATGTTGGGGGCGTCCCAGACCAGGAGGTCGAGGTCGCGGCGGGTCTCCTCCCGCCGCGGCGGCTCCTGGGGGCGGGGCGAGTCCATGTCCTCAAGTTACACGGAGAGTCACCGCATCGCGACGCGCTGCTCGCTCTGCGTGACGTGTCGCCCGGACCCGCCCCCGGGAGGGGGTCAGCGCCGCTCGACGAGCTCCCAGGCGTCCTCGCCGCCCTCGGCCTCGACGACCTCCAGGTCCTCCCCCGCCGGCTCCTGCGCGACCGGCGGCTCCTCGCCGCGCATCAGCGCCAGCGTCCCGGGCAGGTCCTCCGGGCGCACCAGCACGTCGCGCGCCTTGGACCCCTCGCTCGGGCCGACGACGCCGCGCGACTCCAGCAGGTCCATCAGCCGCCCCGCCTTGGCGAAGCCCACCCGCAGCTTGCGCTGGAGCATCGAGGTGGAGCCGAACTGGGTGGTGACGACCAGCTCGGCGGCCTGCAGCAGCACGTCGAGGTCGTCGCCGACCTCCTCGTCGACCTGCTTCTTCTGCGCCGGGGCCACGACGTCCTCGCGGTACGTCGGCTTCAGCTGCGACTTCACGTGCGAGACGACGGCCTCGATCTCGCTCTCGGTGACCCACGCCCCCTGCACGCGCATCGGCTTGGAGGCGCCCATCGGCAGGAACAGCGCGTCGCCCTGGCCGACGAGCTTCTCCGCGCCCGGCTGGTCGAGGACGACGCGCGAGTCGGCCAGCGAGGACGTCGCGAACGCCAGGCGGCTGGGCACGTTGGCCTTGATGAGACCGGTGACCACGTCGACGCTGGGCCGCTGCGTGGCCAGCACCAGGTGGATGCCGGCCGCGCGCGCCAACTGCGTGATGCGCTGGATGGACGCCTCCACGTCGCGCGGGGCGACCATCATGAGGTCGGCCAGCTCGTCGACGATGACCAGCAGGTACGGGTACGGCTGCAGGACGCGCTCGCTGCCCGGCGGCGGCGTGACCTTCCCCGCCCGCACCTGCCGGTTGAAGTCGTCGATGTGCTTGAACCCGTACTCGGCGAGGTCGTTGTAGCGCTGGTCCATCTCGCGCACGACCCACTCCAGGGCCTCGGCGGCCTTCTTGGGGTTCGTGATGATCGGCGTGATGAGGTGCGGGATGCCCTCGTAGATCGTCAGCTCGACCCGCTTGGGGTCCACCAGCACCATGCGCACCTCGTCGGGCGTGGACCGCATGAGGATCGAGGTGATCATGGAGTTGACGAAGCTGGACTTGCCGGCGCCCGTGGCGCCCGCGACGAGCAGGTGCGGCATCTTCGCCAGGTTGGCGACGACGAAGCCGCCCTCGACGTCCTTGCCGACGCCCATGACCATCGGGTGCTCGGTGCGGGTGGCCACGGCGCTGCGCAGCACGTCGCCCAGCGACACCGTCTCGCGGTCGGTGTTGGGGATCTCGATGCCGATCGCGGACTTGCCGGGGATCGGCGACAGGATGCGCACGTCCGCGCTGGCCACCGCGTAGGCGATGTTCTTGCTCAGGGCGGTGACACGCTCGACCTTGGTGCCCAGCCCCAGCTCGACCTCGTAGCGGGTGACGGTCGGCCCGCGGGAGAAGCCCGTGACGCGGGCGTCGATGCCGAACTGGTCGAGCACGCCCGTCAGCGCCTCGACCACGCGGTCGTTGGCGGCGCTGCGCTCCTTCGGCGGGGTGCCGGGGCTCAGCGACGCCGGCTCGGGCAGCGCGTAGGTGACGTCGCCGGTCAGGGCCAGCTGCTCGATGCGCGGCGGCAGGTCGGTGGGGTCGGTGGTGACGGTCTCCGGCGCGGTGGCCGGCACGGCCGCGGCGTCCACCGCGGCCCGCACCGACGGCGGGTCGGAGGGGACGGCGCGCCGCTCCCCCGGCCGCGGCCGGGGCGCGGCGGGCTCGTCCTCGCCGGCCTGACCGCCCGCGGCGGGGTCGGTGCTGACGGGGGTCTCGAACGCCTCGTCGCCGGGCCGGTCACCACCGGCCGGCCCCGTCGCACCCGCGACCTCGGCCTCCCCCGCCCGCCCGCGGCGGCGGCGGGAGCGCGGCTGCTCGCCGCCCTCCTCACCGGGCGTCCCGTCGGAACCGGCGCCGGGCGCCTCGCCGCGCCGGGCGGCACCGGCCCGGGCGCGGGCCAGCGCCCGCGCGGGCAGGTCCCCGCCGTGCCCGCGGGCGCCGTCGTGGTGCTCGTGGTCGCGGTGCGGGCGGTGCGTGAGGCGCTCGTACGCCTCCCGCAGCCGCGCCGGGATGGCGTGCACGGGGGTGGCGGTGACCACGAGGAGGCCGAAGAAGCCCAGCAGGACGAGCAGCGGGACGGCGACCCAGCCGGTCAGCGCGGCGGCCAGCGGGCCCGCGACGAGGAAGCCGACCATGCCGCCGGCGTCGACGACGACGTCCGCGCCGGCCTCACCGGTGGGCGAGGGCGCCCCGGAGGCCAGGTGGACCAGGCCGGTGGCGGCCAGCACGAGCGCGATCGTCCCGACGACGGCGCGGGTGGTGGTCTGGGTGTGGTCCGGGTGGCGCAGCAGGTGCACGGCCAGGGCCAGCAGGACGACGGGCAGCGCGAGCGCCACCTCGCCGAAGGTGCCGGCGGCCACGGTGTGCACGACCTGCCCGGCCGTACCGGGCAACCCCCACCACTCCCGCGCGGCCACGACCAGCGCGAGACCGAGCAGCGCCAGGCCGACACCGTCGCGGCGCAGCTCCGGGTCCAGGTCGCGCGCGCCGCTGCCGATGCGGCGGGCCGCGCCGCCGACGAGGTGGGCGCAGCCCATCCAGGTCGCCGAGACGGCGCGCACGGGCCACGACGGGCCGGTGCGCTGCGGGCGCGCCGGGGCGGGGCGCTTGGCGGGCGAGCGGTTGCCGGCCGGGCGGCTGGAACCGCCGCGGGCGGTGGCCCGCGTCGCGCCGCTCCCCCGCGTCGCCCCGCTCCCCCGCGCGCCGCCGCCCTTCGCGCCGGTGCCCTTCGACGACCCGCTGGACGACCCCTTGGACGTGGTCGTGCGCGTGCTCGCCCGGGTCGCCATGGGATCACCGTACTGTCCGGGACCCGCGCGGGCCCGGAGGACGGGGCCCGCCGGGGCCGTGGCGGCCGCGCGGTCGCGGCGGTGCCCGCGCGCGGGCGGCGCGCGCCGGCCAGGACGTCGGCGAGGATGGCGGCGTGTCGGGAACGATCGCGACCCGCGGCGCGCGCGTCGCCGGGGTGGACCTCGCCCGGGCCGTCGCGGTCGCCGGGATGATGACCGTCCACGTCCTGCCGTCCACCTCGACGGGCGTGCGGGGCGTCCTGTACGAGGTCGCCCACGGCCGCGCGTCGGGCTTGTTCGCCGTGCTGGCGGGGGTCTCGCTCGGGCTGGCGACGCGCGGCACGGGCCCGGGCCGGGCCGACCGGGCCGGGGCCCGCACCGGCGTGCTCGTGCGCGGGGCGCTGGTCGCGCTGCTCGGGTTGTTCCTCGTCCTCGCCGGCAGCCGGATCGCGATCATCCTCCCCTACTACGGGCTGGCGTTCGCGCTCGTCCTGCCGTTCCTGTTCGCCCGCGCCCGCACGCTGCTGCCGCTGGCGCTGGTGTGGCTGGCGCTCTCGCCCGTGGCCTCGCTGGCGCTGCGCCGGGCGCTGGGCGTCGACTCGCAGACCGAGCAGCCGACGCCGCTGTGGCTGCTGGCCGCGCCCGGGCGGCTGCTGGAGACGCTGCTGCTGACGGGCTACTACCCGGTCCTGGGCTGGACCGGGTACCTGCTGCTGGGCCTGGCGGTCTCGCGCCTGGACCTGCGCGAGCGGGCCGCCGGGGTGCGGGTGCTGGGCGGCGGGCTGGTCCTGGCCGCCGGGGCCTGGACGGCGAGCGCGCTGGCGCTGGGGCCGCTGGGCGGGGCGGCGAGGCTGGCCGCCGACGTGGCCCCGGCCGACCTGGGCACCGTCCTCGGCGAGCCGTTCTACGGGACGCTGCCGACCTCGTCGTGGTGGTGGCTGGCTGTGGTGGCCCCGCACTCGGGCTCCCCGCCGGACCTGCTGCACACCAGCGGGACGGCGCTCGCGGTCCTGGGGGCGCTGCTCCTGCTGCCGCGCGTGGCGGTGCGCGTCCTGTCCCCCGTCGCCGCGCTGGGCAGCGTGCCGCTGAGCGCGTACGCCCTGCACGTGGTGGTCCTGGCCGCCTACCCGGGCGACTCCGGGACGCTGCTGGCGGTGCACGTGGTGGGCGCGTGCGTCCTGGCGAGCGTGTGGCGGGCCACCGTCGGGCGCGGCCCGCTGGAGACGCTGGTGGGCGACGCCGGGCGCGCGGGAGCGGCGCTGGTGCGGGGCCCGTCGCGCTGAGGGTCGTCGCTCCCCGGCCGGTCGAGGCCCGGCCGCCACCCGGTTGCGGGGCGCGTCGGGGCGGGTGACGATCACGGTCCCCGACCCCCGACAGAGGAGGCCGTGTGACGTGCTCGATCCTGGCGCGCGACGCCGGGACCGGCGAGATCGGCGTGGCGACGCAGTCGCAGGCGCTGGCGGTCGGCAACAGCGTCCCGTTCGCGCAGGTCGGGGTCGGGGTGGTCGCGACCCAGTCCCTGACCGAGCCGATGTACGGGCGGGTGGGGCTGGACCTGCTGGGCAGCGGCCTGACGGTGGACGAGTGCCTGCAGGCGCTGCGCGCGGTGGACCCCCACCCGGAGCGGCGGCAGGTGGCCGTCATGGCCGTGGGCGGGGAGGCGTCCGTCTACACCGGTGAGGCGTGCGTGGGCGAGGCCGGGCACGCGGTGGGCCGCGACTGCATCGCGCTGGCCAACATGGCCGCCTCGGCGGACGTGTGGACGTCGATGCGGCAGTGCTTCGAGGACACCCGCGGGTCGCTGACGGAACGCCTCGTGGCGGCCCTGCACGCCGGGGAGGAGGCCGGCGGCGACGTGCGCGGCCAGCGCTCCGCCGCGGTCGTCGTGGTCCGCGCCCACGGCACCGGGCGTCCCTGGCACGACACGGTGGTCGACCTGCGCGTGGACGACCAGGAGGACCCGCTGGCCGAGCTGGGCCGCGTCGTGCAGGTGCGGGCGCGCTACCAGGCTGCCGTCGAGGCGTTCGACACGGCCGTGGAGGGCGACGTGGCCGGCGGCGACCGCCGGTTGCGCGAGCTGCACGAGCGCGGCGCCCTCGACGAGCCGGACCACGTGCTGCGCCGCGCCCTGGTCGCCGGGCTGGCCGGGCGCGAGGACGAGGCCCGCGACCTCATCGGCGTCCTGCGCGGCGGGGCACCGCACTGGCTGGAGGTCGCACGGCGCTTCGGGCAGGCCGGCACGGTGCCGGGTGACCTCGTCGAGCGGCTGCTGGCGGAGCGCTCGTGAGCCACCGCGCGCGCGACCACCACCCCGAGGACCTGGAGGCCGTGCTCGCCGAGGTCGCCGAGGAGGTCCGCCCCCGTCCCGGGGACGCCGAGCACGAGGAGCACGGCGACGAGGACGCCGGCCGGTTCGGGCTGGCCGTGGCCCGCCTGGACGGCGAGGAGGTCTCCACCGGCGACGCCGAGCACCCCTTCCCCGTGCAGAGCATCGCGAAGGTGTTCGCGCTGACGCTGGCGCTGCAGAAGGTCGGCGAGGACCTGTTCGAGCGGGTGGGCCGGGAGCCGTCCGGCGACCCGTACAACTCCCTGATCCAGCTGGAGCAGGAGGGCGGCCGTCCCCGCAACCCCTTCATCAACTCCGGCGCCCTCGTGGTCTGCGACGTCCTGCTGGACCACTGCGACGACCCGTGGGCGGAGCTGAGCGGGCTGATCGCCGACCTGACGGGCGCCGACGTCGCGGTGGACGAGGAGGTCCTGGCGGCCGAGGGGCGCCGCGGGCACCGCAACGCCTCGATGGGCTACCTCATGAGCTCCTTCGGCAACGTCCACCACGACGTCGACGAGGTCATGGCCCTGTACACCCGCCAGTCGTCGGCGCTGGTGGACTGCCACCGCCTGGCCCGGGCCGTGCGGTTCCTGGCCAACGACGGCGTCGACCCGCGCACGGGGCGGCGGGTGGTCTCCGAGCCGCTCGCGCGGCGGATCAACGCCGTCATGCTCACCACCGGCACCTACGACTCGGCCGGGCAGTTCGCCTACGAGGTGGGCATCCCCTGCAAGAGCGGGGTGTCCGGGGCGATCGTGGGCGACGTGCCCGGCCGGCTCGGGGTGTGCGTGTGGTCGCCGCCCCTGGACCCGTCGGGGAACTCACGCGCCGGCCGGCGCGCCCTCCACCTGCTCGTCGAGCGGCTCGGGCTGTCCGTCCTCTGAGCCCGTCGCGGGCGCCCCGGTCGCGGGCGTCTCCTCGACCGCCGGCTCCTGGACCACCGGCTCCTGGACCACGGGCTCCTCGGTCACCGGCGGCTCGGGTTCCTCGCTGACGGGCGTCTCCTCGACCACCGTTTCCTCGACCACCGGCTCCTCGACCACCGGCTCCTCGACCACCGGCTCCTCGACCACCGGCTCCTGCGGTGCGAGCGGCTCGGTGGCGACCGGCGCGGGCACCACGGGAGCGGGCACCACGGGAGCGGGCACCACGGGAGCGGGCACCACGGGAGCGGGCACCACGGGAGCGGGCACCACGGGAGCGGGCACCACGGGAGCGGGCACCACGGGAGCGGGCACCACGGGAGCGGGCA
>NZ_JBJLSH010000016.1:0-76848 GCF_050871905.1 Kineococcus haloalkalitolerans | reverse complement strand
GGGGCCGGCGCCCCCCCCCCCCCCCCCCCGCCCCCGCGCGGGGGGGGGGTCCGGGCGGCGCGCGCCCGGGGGCCGGCCCCCCCCCGGCGGGGGCCCGGCCCCCCCCCGCGCCGGCACCCCCGTCGGCCTCCTCGCGGGCGCGCTGCTCGGCCTCGCGGCGGGCGCGGCGCTGCTCGGCGACCTTCTCGGCGTAGGTCGGACCGGACAGGTCGTGCTGCACCTCCGGCTCGCGCTCCGGCTCGGTGGCCGTGGCGCTGGCGGGCGAGGCGCCGGAGGGGGCCGGCGGGGGCGGCGGCGCACCGGCCGGGCCGGACCCGGGCGGCGGCGGGGCCCACTGCCCCGCGGGAGCGCCCCACCGGGAGCCGGGAGCCTCGGGGCCGCCGGGCGGCGGGGGCGGCGCCTGCCACGGCGAGCGCTGCTGCTCGCCCGACCCCAGCGCCCCCTCGCGGCCGAAGCCGTTGGGCAGCTTGGACAGCACCTGCCGGGCCTGCTGCGCCATCTGCGGCTGGCACAGGACGGTGTACTCCCCCGCCACGATCTGGCTGGCGGAGGTGAAGTCGCGCCGCCCGCCGGTCAGGGCGTAGGAGATGACGCCGAAGAGCATGCCGAAGCCGGCGCCGATGAGCAGGCCGGTCAGCAGCCCGGGGGTTCCGGCGTTGCCGAAGACGGACAGCATGAGACCGATGAGCAGGCCGAACCAGGCGCCGGAGGCGGCCCCGGCCCCGGCGGCGCGCGCGTACGTCAGGCGCCCGGTCACCCGCTCGACCATCTGCAGGCCGGTGCCGACGATGGTGACGTTCTGCACGGGGAACTGCTCGTCGGACAGGAAGTCGACGGCGCGCTGCGCCTCCGCGTAGGTGCCGTAGCGCCCGATCGCCTCGCCCTGGGGCGGCGTGGGGGGGGGGGGGGGGGGGGGGGGGGGGGGGGGGGGGGGGGGGGGGGGGGGGGGGGGGGCGGGCGCCGGCGGGGGCCGGCCGCGGCCGGGGCGGGGAGGTGGTGGGGGGGGTGGGGGGGGCGGGGGGGGGGCGCCGCGGGGGGGGGGCCGAGGGCCCCGAGCGCGGGGGGGGGGGGGGGGGGGCCCCCCCCCCGCCCCCCCGCGAGGGGTCCGAGGTTGGACATGGGCGACTTCCTCACCGGTCGGGACGTCCCCGCGGCCGCGCCGCGGGGGTGGGGCGTTCGCCCCGTGATCAGTGCAACGTCGCCGGGGCCCGGGACGTGCCCGGCCCGGCACCGCGCGCAGCACCTGCTCAGCAGGCGTGCGGCGGCACCGGGCCGGCGGGTCGGGCGGGGCGTCAGGCGGAGGCGCGGCCCTCGCCGGCGCGCTGCAGCGCCTGCTCGGTGGCCTGCACCTCGCTGGTGGCGCCGGCCGTGGCCAGGCCGCCGCCGGCGGTCTCCAGGTGGGCGCGCACGAACCAGTGGTACTGCTCCAGCTGCCCGGCCTGGCCGATGAGCAGGTCCTCGGTGACCGGGTCGAGGTCACCGGTCTCCTCGATGGCGCGGCGGTGGTCGCCGATGACGCCCGAGTAGACGAGGTCCAGGGCGCCGAGGTGCTCGATGGCCCCGGCCCGGCCGATGGAGTAGTCGTCCCAGCTGCGCGAGCGCACGAGCGCACCGGGCGTACCACTGGGCGAGGCGCCGAGCGTGGCGACGCGCTCGGCGACCTGGTCGGACATCTCGCGCACGGCGTCGACCTGCGGGTCGAGCATCTCGTGCACGGCGATGAAGTGGGGGCCCACCACGTTCCAGTGGACGTGCTTGAGGGTCAGGTGCAGGTCCGTCAGCGCGAAGAGGCGGTCCTGCAGGATCGTCGCGACCCGGCCGCCGTCCTCGGTGCTCATGCCCGGGACGGTGTACTGCGGGGTGCCGGACGCGGGGGCGTTGCTCTCTCCAGCCATGGCCGCCACCGTAGGAGGGCGGGCGCCCTCCCGCCCGTCGAGCGGCCGTTAGCCTGGAGCGTGTGACCGGCACCACCCAGCGCGTCTTCGCCGCCCGCCTCGCGGGCACCTCGGTGTTCGACCCGCAGGGGGACCTGGTGGGCCGGGTGCGCGACCTGGTGGCCGTCGTGGGTGCCAAGCCGCCCGTGCGCGTCATCGGCCTGGTCGTCGAGGTCCCCGGCCGGCGCCGGGTGTTCGTGCCGATGACCCGCGTGACCAGCATCGACGTCGGGCAGGTCATCACGACGGGCCTGGTGAACATGCGCCGCTTCGAGCAGCGCGGCAGCGAGACGCTGCTGCTGGGCGAGCTGCTGGACCGCACCGTGACCCTCAAGGACGGCAGCGGGCCCGCCACCGTCGAGGACCTCGGCATGGAGGCCGTGCGCCCGCGCGACTGGCACCTGACGAAGGTGTTCCTGCGCCGCGGCCAGGCCCACCGCGGGCTGGGCGGGCGGCTGCGCCGGCGCGGGGAGACCCTCACCGTCGACGTGGACGCCGTCGTGGGGCTGGCCACCGCCGACGCCGCGCAGGGCGCGACCAACCTGCTGGCGGCCTTCGAGGAGCTGAAGGCCACCGACCTGGCGGAGGTCATCCACGAGCTGACGCCCAAGCGCCGGCACGAGGTCGCCGCGGCCCTGGACGACGAGCGGCTGGCCGACGTCCTGGAGGAGCTGCCCGAGGACGACCAGGTGGAGATCCTCTCCGGGCTGGAGGGCGACCGCGCCGCGCACGTGCTGGAGGAGATGCAGCCCGACGACGCGGCCGACCTGCTCTCGGAGCTGCCCGCCGAGCAGGCGGAGCGGCTGCTGGCGCTCATGGAGCCGGACGAGGCGGACCCGGTGCGCCGGCTGCTGGCCTACGACGAGCGCACCGCGGGCGGGCTGATGACCTCCGACCCGGTGGTGCTGGCCCCCGACGCGACGGTCGCGCAGGCGCTGGCCCACGTGCGCCGGGTGGAGCTGACCCCTCCCCTGGCCTCGGCCGTCTACGTGTGCCGGCCCCCGCTGGAGACGCCCACGGGCCGCTACCTGGGCACCGCGCACCTGCAGCGGCTGCTGCGCGAGCCGCCGTCGACGCCGCTGGGGCAGGTCGTCGACACGGACGTGGACGCCCTGGCGCCGGAGGAGTCGCTGCAGGCGGTGACCCGGCGGCTGGCGGCGTACAACCTCGTCTCGCTGCCCGTCGTCGACGAGGACGGGCACCTGCTGGGCGCGGTGACGGCCGACGACGTGCTCGACCACCTGCTGCCGCAGGACTGGCGCGACCAGGACGAGCAGATCTTCGAGGTGGGACGTGGCTGAGCGCCGGCACCGCAACCCCTTCGCCCGCTCGCCGCGCCGCCAGCGGAACGAGCGGGTCAGCCTGGACGTCCCCCGCGAGAGCCGCCGGCAGCTGCTGAGCCGGCCCGACGTGGACCCGGACGCCTTCGGCCGCGCCTCGGAGGGCTTCGCCCGCTTCATGGGCACGGGGCGCTTCCTCGTGTACATGACGGCGTTCGTGGCCGTCTGGCTGGCGTGGAACACGTTCATGCCCCCCTCGCTGCAGTTCGACCCCAAGACCCTCAACTACACGCTGCTGACGCTGATGCTGTCGCTGCAGGCCTCGTACGCGGCGCCGCTGATCCTGCTGGCGCAGAACCGCCAGGACGACCGCGACCGCGTCCTCAACGAGCAGGACCGCGCGCGCGACGAGCGCGCCCTGGCGGACACCGAGTACCTGACCCGCGAGGTGGCGGCGCTGCGCACCGCGCTGGGCGACGTGGCGACCCGCGACTTCGTGCGCTCGGAGCTGCGCAGCCTGCTGGAGGAGCTGGTCGCCGACGAGGAGCGCCCGGCGGCCAAGCGCAAGGGCGGCAAGAAGCGCAAGCGCGTCGAGGACGTCGCCGAGGACGGCTCCGAGGGTCCCGGGACGGCCGACCCGCTGGCCGGTGACGGCCCGGCCTCCCCCGCCCTGCCCGCGGCGCACGCCCCGCGCGGCTGAGGGGCTCCGGCTCAACCCGCCGCCGCGGGCTGCCGATGCTCTGCGGGTGACCACCCTCGACGACGTGCCCGCGACCTCGAGCACCCCGCCCGCCCAGGTGCGCCGGCGGCTCGGCGACGTCCTCGTCGAGAAGGGCCTGCTGCTGCCGGAGGACCTCGACGTCGCCCTGGCGCAGCAGCGCGAGGTGGAGGGCCCGCGCCGGCGGCTGGGCCAGATCCTCGTCGAGCTGGGCATGGTCACCGAGGGCGAGCTGGCGCAGTGCCTGGCGGAGCTGCTGAACCTCGAGCACGTGGACCTCTCGCGCCTCGTGCTGGCCCCGGACGTGGTGCGCCTGCTGCCGCGGGCGGTGGCCGAGCGCTGCCGCGTGCTGGTGCTGGACAAGACGCCGGAGTACCTGCTCGTGGCGGCCGCGGACCCGACGAACGTCCTCGCGCTGGACGACGTCAAGCTCTACACCCGCACGCCCGAGCTGCACGTCGTCGTGGCCACCGACTCCCAGATCCGCGACCACCTGGCGCGCGCGTGGTCGCTGACCGAGGACACCTCGCAGGTCTCGCGGATGGTGGAGGCGGCCACCGACGACGACGAGGACGAGACCGCCGCCGCCCAGCTGAGCGGCTCGGTCGACGACGACGCCCCCATCGTCAAGCTCGTCAACCGGATCCTGTCCGACGCGGTGCGGCTGCGCTGCTCGGACATCCACCTGGAGTCCCAGCGCGACGGCCTGCGGGTGCGCTTCCGCGTCGACGGCCTGCTGCGCGACGTGATGAGCGCCCCCAAGCGGGTCGCGCCGTCCGTCATCAGCCGCATCAAGATCATCTCGGGGCTGGACATCTCGGAGCGGCGCGTCCCGCAGGACGGCCGCACCCGCGTCACCGTGGACGGCGCCGCCATCGACTGCCGCGTCTCGACGCTGCCGGCCCTGCACGGGGAGAAGGTCGTCATCCGCCTGCTGACGCGCGGCGACGACGTGCCGGCGCTGGAGTCGCTGGGCTTCGAGCCCGACCAGCTGGAGGTCTTCACGCGGGCGCTGAGCGTGCCGCAGGGCCTGGTGCTCATCACCGGCCCCACCGGCTCGGGCAAGACGAACACCCTCTACGCGGCCATCCACGCGACGATGTCGCCGGAGAAGAACATCATCACGCTGGAGGACCCCGTCGAGGTCCAGCTGCCCGGCATCACGCAGGTGCAGGTCAACGCGAAGGTCGGGATGACCTTCTCGGCCGGGCTGCGCTCGGTGCTGCGCCAGGACCCCGACATCGTCCTCATCGGCGAGGTCCGCGACGCCGAGACCGCCGAGCTGGCGCTGAAGGCGTCGATGACGGGCCACCTGGTGCTGACGACCCTGCACACCAACTCGGCGGTCGGCGCGCTGACCCGCCTGGTGGACATGGGCGCCGCGCCCTTCCTGGTGGCCAGCTCCCTGACGGCCGCGGTGGCCCAGCGCCTGGTCCGCCGGCCGTGCGAGTCGTGCGCGGACGGCTACATCCCCGACGAGGACGTCCTGGCGCTGCTGGGCCTGACGATCGAGGACATCCTCGACGCCACCCCGCTGCGCGGCACCGGGTGCCCGGAGTGCGGCGGCACCGGCTACCGCGGCCGCACGGCCGTGTACGAGGTCCTCGACGTCGTGCCGAGCGTGCGCAAGGTCCTCATGACCACGCCCACGGAGTCGGCGCTGGGCGAGGAGGCCGCGCGCATCGGGATGTCGACGCTGCGGCAGTCGGCGCTGGCCAAGGCGATCCGCGGCGAGACGACCTTCGAGGAGGTCGTGCGCGTCACGGCCGGCTGAGGCCCCTCCCCGCGAGCGGGCGGGACCGGGGGCGGCACGTACGCTGGCGCCATGCCTGTGACGCCCGACGACGTCCGCGCCCAGCTGGCGACGGTCGAGGACCCGGAGCTGCACCGGCCCATCACCGAGCTGGGGATGGTCGACCGCGTGGAGGTCGGCGCCGACGGCGTGGTGGACGTGCGCGTGCTGCTGACGACGGCGGCGTGCCCGATGCGCGAGCGCCTGAGCACCGACGTCACGGCCGCGGTGCGCCGCTCGGGGGCCGCCGGGGTGCGGCTGGCCTTCGGCGAGATGAACGCCGAGCAGCGCCGGGCGCTGACGACCTCGCTGCGCGGCACCACGGGCGCCGCGCCCACGATCCCCTTCAACGACCCGGGCAACCTGACCCGCGTGTACGCGGTGGCCTCCGGCAAGGGCGGGGTGGGCAAGTCCAGCGTGACGGTGAACCTGGCCGCGGCGATGGCCGCCGACGGCCTGGCCGTGGGGGTGCTGGACGCCGACGTCCACGGCTTCTCGGTCCCCAAGCTGCTGGGCGTGACCGGCCGCCCCACCCGCGTGGACGACATGATGATCCCGCCGGTCTCGCACGGCGTGCGGGTCATCTCGATCGGCATGTTCGTGCCCGGCAACGAGCCGGTGGCCTGGCGCGGTCCGATGCTGCACCGGGCGCTGCAGCAGTTCGCCAGCGAGGTGTTCTGGGGCGACCTGGACGTGCTGCTGCTGGACCTGCCGCCCGGCACGGGCGACATCGCCATCAGCGTGGGACAGCTGCTGCCGCGCGCGGAGGTGCTGGTGGTCACCACCCCGCAGACCGCGGCCTCGGAGGTCGCCGAGCGCGCCGGCGCGGTGGCCGTCCAGACGGAGCAGCGGGTGGCGGGCGTGGTGGAGAACATGAGCTGGCTGCCGCTGCCGGACGGCTCGCGGCTGGAGGTCTTCGGCTCCGGCGGCGGCCAGGTCGTGGCCCGCAACCTCACGGAGCGACTGGGTCAGGACGTGCCGCTGCTGGCGCAGGTGCCGATGGACGTGGCGCTGCGCGAGGGCGGCGACGAGGGCCTGCCGGTGGTGCTGCGCGACCCGGACAGCCCGGCGGCGGTCGTGCTGCGGGACCTGGCGCGCTCGCTGGCGCGGCGACCGCGGGGCCTGGCGGGGCGGCGACTGGGCGTCAGCGTCGCCTGAGGGCGCGCCCCGGCGGGGCCGCGGCGCCCTCGGCGGTGGGCGACGCTCAGGTGGCGTCCTCGTCGAAGGGCACCGAGGCGCGATCGCCCGAACCCTCCTTGCGCAGGGACAGCCCGGAGCCGTTCGCGGTGCCGTTCTTCGCGGTGCCGTTCGTCCCGGTGCCGTTCGTGCCCTTGGCGCGCGCGGCCGTGGCGCCGTTGGTCTTCTTCGGCGCCGGCTCGTCGTCCCACACGTCCGACAGCGCGTCGCGCACGATGCGGCGCGGGTCGTACTGGCGGGGGTCGAGCTTCTGCCAGTCGATGTCGTCGAACTCGGGGCCGAGCTCCTCGCGCATCTGCGCCTGCGCGCCCTTGGCGAACCGGCGCACGGACTTGACGAGCTGCGCCAGCTGCTCGGCGTACTGGGGCAGGCGCTCCGGTCCCAGGACCAGGAGCGCCACGACGAGCAGGACGACGAGCTCGCCGCCGTTGATGCCGAACACGCCGCGAGTCTAGCTGTCCGCCTGGAGGGTCACCTCGACCTCGTCCGTGGACCCGCCCCGGCGCACGGTCAGGGTGACCGTGTCGCCGACCTGGCGGGCGCGGACGTCGACGATGAGCTCCTCGGGCGTGGTGACGGGTCGGCCCTGGACCGCGAGGATGACGTCGCCCGGCTGCAGGCCGGCCTGCTCGCCGGCACCGCCCGGCGTCACGGGCGGGGTGCCGTCGGGGGCCGGGCCGGTGGCGATCTGGACGCCCTCGCCGTCGTAGGCGTTGCTGAGGCTGATGCCGATGACCGGGTGCACGGCGCGGCCGGTGCGGATGAGCTGCTCGGCGGTGCGGCGGGCCTGCTCGGAGGGGATGGAGAAGCCCAGGCCGATGCTGCCGCCGGCGCTGGTCTGCCCGGGCAGGGCGGCGATGGCGGAGTTGACGCCGATCACCTCCCCGGCGCTGTTGAGCAGCGGGCCGCCGGAGTTGCCGGGGTTGATGGCCGCGTCGGTCTGGATGGCCTGGATGTAGGAGGGCGCCTGCGCCGGGTCGCCCGCCGAGACGGGGCGGTTGAGGGCCGAGACGATGCCCTCGGTCACCGTGCCCTGCAGCCCCAGCGGGGCGCCGACGGCGACCACCCGGTCCCCGACGACGACGGCGGAGGAGTCGCCCAGCGGCAGGGGCCGCAGGCCCTCGCGCTCGACGCGGACGACGGCCAGGTCGTAGGAGGCATCGGCGCCGACGACCTCGCCGGGCGCCTGCACGCCGTCCTCGAAGGCGATGGTCACCCCGCCGGGCACCGCACCGGCCACGACGTGGTTGTTGGTGAGGATGAACGCGGAGTCGCCCCCGGAGGCGTCCAGGACGAAGCCGGACCCCGTGCCGGAGCCCTGCTGGGTCTGCACCTGCAGCGCCACCACGCTGGGCAGGGCCGCCGCGGCGATGGCGGCGGTGGTGCCCGCGGGCCGCTCGGTGGTGCCCGGGGAGGGCTGCGGGATGTCGACCGCGGGGTAGACGGCCGCGGGCGCGACGGTGTCCAGGCGGTCCCACAGCGCGCCCCCGGCGAGGCCGCCGACGAGGCCGAGGGCCAGGACGCCGGTGGCCACGACGAGCTGCTGGGCGCCGCGGCTGCGGCGGCGGCGGTCCGGCCCGCCCCACTGCTGCTGCTGCCACTGCTGCTCCCAGTAGTCGCGGCCCGCGGGCACGGGCTGGGACCACGGCGAGCCGTGGGCGGGCGGTGGCGCGTCCGGACCGGGGGCGCGGTGGGCGTCCCCGGAGCGGCCGCGCTCGGGTTCGCGGTCCCGGTCGTGCTCGGGACCGGTGCGCCAGGGGTCGCCGGCGGGCCAGCGGTCGTCCCGGTCCGGCCCCTCGGGCGCGCTCACGGCGCGGCGGGCGGCGCGGTCGCGGGGCCGGTCGTCGGCTCCAGCGTGGCCGCCGGCGGCGTGGGTGCCGGGGACACCGACGGGCGGGTGCGCAGCTCGGCCACCGGCGAGGGCGCGTCGCCGCCGACGCCGAGGACGACGGCGCCCACGAGACCCGCCCCGAGCAGCGAGAACGTGCCGACCAGGGCCGCGGCCAGCGGCCGGCGGCGCAGCCCGCGCCGGCGCGCCGGGGAGCTGGACGACCCCGCGCCGCGGCCGGGGCGGGTGGCGTCGGCGCGCGAGGGCGGGGCGACGCCCACGACGGGTCGCGCGGGCTGGGCGATGGCACCGTCGCGCGGCGGCAGCGGGCCGGACGGCCCGCCGATGTCGAGCAGGCGGGTCAGGAGGTCCTGGGAGAGCTGCGGGGCGGGCAGGGAGGCGAGCCGGTCGCGCACGAGGCGCTCGGCGTCCACCGCCTCCGCGCACTCGCAGCAACCGCGCAGGTGCTCCTGCGCGCGGGCGTGGGCGTCGGGGGCGAGCCGCCCGTCGACGAGGGTGCTCACCCGGGCGCCGAGGTGCGGTCCGCTCACGCGCCCTCCCCGCCGAGGGCGGTCGAGGGGGCGGCGCCCGGCACGCGCGGGGCGGCCGGCGGGCGCGGCGCGCGGTGGGAGAGCGCCTCGCGCAGCTGGGCGCGGCCGCGGTGGATGCGGCTGCGCACGGTGCCCAGCTTCACCCCCAGCGTCGCGGCGATCTCCTCGTAGCTGAGGCCCTCGATGTCGCACAGGACGACCACGGCGCGGAAGTCCGGCGGCAGGGCGTCGAGGGCGGTCTGCACGTCGTCGTCGAGGTTGCGGTGCTCGAAGGCGCGCTCGGGGCCGACGTCGGTGCTGGGCAGGCGGTCGCCGGCGTCCTCGGCGAGGGCGTCGAAGCGGATGCGCTGCTTGCGGCGGACCTGGTCGAGGAACAGGTTGGTGGTGATGCGGTGCAGCCAGCCCTCGAAGGTGCCCGGCTGGTAGTTGGACAGCGAGCGGAAGACGCGCACGAAGACCTCCTGCGTGAGGTCCTCGGCGTCGTGGCGGTTGCCCGTGAGGCGGTAGGCCAGCCGGTACACGCGCGCGGAGTGGTCGCGCACCACCTCGTCCCACGTCGGCGGCACCCAGGCCGACGACGGCAGCGCCGCCGTCACGGGGGCGGCGTCGGGCCGGGTCGGGGCGGGGTCACCGGACGGGCCGGTGGTGTCACGCACGCTGGTCCTCCTGGAACGGGCCGGGACCGGTGCCGTCCACGGCACCGCTGCAGCTCCCATGCTCCCCCACTCCTCCTCGCTCAGCCAGCCGCGGGGCCCCGGACGGGCCCGTGGTCGGCGTGGGTTCCAACGCAGGTCGGAGACGGGCGGTTCCCCGGGTCCCCCGACCGGAGGACCCCGCGCCCGCAGGCCCGTCGCGCAGCGCGGCGGGACCGTCGCGCTGCGTCCCGCGCTCTCCGGGCGGGACCGGGCCGCCGCGCTAGGCTCCCGGGCGTGTCGCCGACCCCCGCCAAGCAGCCGGCCAGCTGGGCCTACGCCGAGCAGTTCGTCCCCGAGGACGAGGTGCTGCAGGCCGCCCGCGCCCGCGCGGCCGACCTCGACGCGGACCCGGTCCCGCCCGGGGTGGCGGCGGCCCTGACGGTCCTGGCCGCCGCGGTGCGCGCCCGCACGGCCGTGGAGGTCGGCACCGGCGCCGGTGTCTCGACGCTGGCGCTGCTGCGCGGCATGCCCGAGGACGGGGTCCTCACGAGCATCGACACCGACGGCGAGCGCCAGCGCGCGGCCCGCGAGGCCCTGGCCGACGAGGGCGTGCGCAGCAACCGCGCGCGGCTGATCCCCGGCCGCGCGCTGGAGGTGCTGCCCCGCCTGTCCGACGCCGCCTACGACCTGGTGCT
The DNA here is from genome assembly GCF_050871905.1 of Kineococcus haloalkalitolerans. NCBI lineage: Bacteria > Bacillati > Actinomycetota > Actinomycetes > Kineosporiales > Kineosporiaceae > Kineococcus > Kineococcus haloalkalitolerans. The sequence goes on along the minus strand of NZ_JBJLSH010000016.1, from coordinate 66,218 downwards.
GCTGGACGGCGACGAGCGCGAGTACTCCGCCTACCTGGAGCAGGCGCTGCGGCTGCTGCGCCCCGGCGGGCTGCTCGCCGTCGACGACGCCCTGTGGAACGGCCGGGTGGCCGACCCGGCCGCCCGCGACGCCGCCACGGCCGCGATGCGCGCGGTGGGCGACGCCGTGCGCGAGGACGAGCGCTGGACGCCGGCCCTGCTGCCGTGCGGCGACGGCCTGCTGCTGGCGGTCAAGCGCGCCTGAGCGGGCCGCTCAGCGCTCCAGAGCCGGCCCCGCCAGCTGCTCCAGCCACGTCAGCAGCAGGCGCGCGCCGAAGCCGGTCGCCCCGCGCGGCACCTCGTGCTCGGGCGCGTCCGCGCGGGCGGGCCCGGCGATGTCCAGGTGCGCCCAGCGGCGCCCGCCCGCGAAGGGCCGCAGGAACAGGGCGGCGACGATCGCGCCCGCCCCCGCGCCGGGTACGCCCGCGACCTGCCGGGCGTCGGCGACGTGGGACTCCACGAGCTCGGCGTACTCCTCCACCATGGGCATGCGCCACAGCCGCTCCCCCGACGCCTCGCCCGCCGCGAGCAGAGCGGCGGCCAGCTCCTCGTCACCGGTGAACAGGGCCCCGTGCCGCTTGCCCAGGCCCTGCGTGGCGGCGCCCGTCAGCGTCGCGACGTCCACCACGAGGTCCGGCTCCAGCCGGGCGTCGGCGTAGGCGAGGGCGTCGGCCAGGACCAGGCGGCCCTCGGCGTCGGTGTTGGCGACCTCGGTGGTGCGCCCGCCGTAGTGGGTCACCACGTCGCCCGGGCGGTAGGAGGAGGCGCCGAGGGCGTTCTCGGCCAGCGGCAGCAGCCCCGTCACGCGCAGCGGCAGCTCCCGGCGGGCGGCACCGGCCACGGCGGCCAGGACCGCCGCGGCCCCGCTCATGTCGGTCTTCATGGACACCATCGACTCGCGCGGCTTCAGCGACAGCCCCCCGGTGTCGAACGTGATGCCCTTGCCGACGAGGACGACGTGCGGGGCGCTGCGGGCACCGCGCCCGCGCGGGACGTGGGCGACCTCGACGAGGGCCGGCGGCGAGGCGGAGGCGCCGCCGACGGCGACCAGCCCGCCGAACCCCTCGCGCTCCAGCCGCGCGGCGTCGCGCACGTCGACGCGCAGCCGCCCGGCCGCGGCGACCTCGCGCGCGCGGGCCGCCGTCCACGCGGGGTCCTTGAGGTTGGAGGGGGTGGCGGCCAGGTCCCGGGCCAGGACGGTCGCGGCGGCGGCGGCCAGCCCGGCCTCGACGTCGGCGGCGGCCACGTCGCCCACGAGCAGCAGGCGGCGCGCGCCGTCCCCGCCGGCGGGCTGGTCGGCGGGCTCGTCGCCGCGGGCGCGATGACCGGCCGCCGGCGGCGTCCACGAGGCGAGCAGGAAGCCCTCGACGACGGCGCGCACCCCGGCCGGGCCGGTGCCGTCGGCCAGGGTCGTCACGACGTCCTCGCGCGGGCCGGCGGCGCGGGCCAGGGCGGCGGCGGCGCGGCGCAGGTCGGCCGGGCTGGACGTCCCCGCGCCGACGACGTGCAGGACGCGCGGCCAGCCGGCGGGAGCGCGCACGGGCAGGCGCACGGCCGTGCCGGCGCGGCCGCTGACGCGCTCGGCGGCGCACTCGGCGGCCAGGTCCAGGTCGTAGCGCACGGCCGCGTCGGCCGCACCGGGGCGCGGCAGCACCGCGGGCGGCGCGTCCGGTCCCGCGGACCCGCCGCCGGGCGCCTCGTCGGGTGTCCCGCCGGGGGCCACGGGCACCGCGAGGACGCCGTAACCGGCCAGGTCGTCGGCGGACAGGGCGGCCAGCGGGCCGGCGGCGGTCAGGACGCGCGGGGCGCGCCAGGGGCGCAGCTCGGGGGCGGGGGCCTTCGCGGGGGTCTTCCCGAGGGGCTTCGCGGGGGTGTTCGCGGGCACAGCGGCGTCCTGTCCTGCCCGGGGCGGGCGTGTCGGCGGGTGCGGTCGGTGCCGGGGCGGGGACGCCGCGGGGCGGGCACCCGAGGTGCCCGCCCCGCGACGACGACCTCAGCCCACGACCGAGGTGATGGCCTCCCCGAGGGCGCTCGCCTCGTCCGGCGTCATCTCGACGACGAGACGACCACCGCCTTCCAGCGGCATGCGCAGGACGATGCCGCGCCCCTCCTTGGTGACCTCCAGCGGACCGTCCCCGGTCCTCGGCTTCATGGCCGCCATCGGTGTGCGTCCTCTCTCGTCGTCGCGTCCGCGCGCCCACCCGCAGCCGGGTGCCGCGGTCGGCGTGGGTGACCATCATCCCCCACCGGGCGGGCCGCCGCGGTGCGGGGCGCACCGGGAGCACCCGGCCGGGCGTTCCCGGGCCGTGCCGCCGGTCGCGCCGGGGGGCGCGTCACGGCGGCCAGTCCGCCGGCGGGGAGAAGCGCCACAGCCACGCCACCCACACCACGTGCAGCGCCAGCGAGGCCGCCACCAGCGCCCACAGGGTGCCGCGCCGGCCCGGCCGCAGGGCCGCGAGGCCGCCGAGCGGGAAGAGCAGCACGAGGTAGCGGAACAGGCTGGTGAACGGGTCGAGCACCAGCAGCAGGTAGCCGGCGTAGGCCAGGCACCAGGTGCGCAGCTCCGGGCCCAGCACCGCGGCGCGCCGCGAGAGGACCAGCGCCGCGTACCCGGCCAGCAGCGCCACCAGCGCGAGCGGCCCGGCGACGTCGCCCAGCAGGTACTGCGACACGTCCCACCACGGCCGCAGCCACTCCACCCGCCCGTCCGCGCGCCAGGCGCCCATCGTCGCGGTGTACGCGTCGCGCTCGCCCGTCAGCGACCACGCCGCCAGCGGCCACAGGCCGGCCGCGGCCGCCGAGGAGGCCAGCAGGACCCCCGCGCGCAGCACGTCGCGCGCCGCGGGACGGACGGGGGCGCCGCAGGCCGTCCGCCGGGCGGCGCGCACCCGCACCAGCAGGTGCACGACGACGACCGCGGACAGCGGCACGGCCACCGGCCGCGTCAGCCCGAGCAGCAGCGCCAGCCCGGAGGCGGTCAGCCAGCGGCCGTCCAGCAGCGCCAGCAGGAAGCCCGTCAGCAGGGCCAGCGCCAGGCCCTCGGTGTACGGCACCTGGTAGACGAGGGAGGGCGGGGACACGCACAGCAGCACCGCACCGCTCCAGGCGGCCCGCCGGGCGGTGGCCGCGCCGGCGCCCGCCGCCAGGGCGGCCCGCTCCAGGACGAGGTGGGCGCCCACGGCCGCCGCCGCGCCCGCCAGCAGGGCCAGGGCCGCGCCCGCGGTCTCGAACGGCAGGCCGGCGGCGCCGAGCGCCCGCACGAGCAGCGGGAAGACCGGGTAGAACGCCAGCTCGGACTGCTGCGGCGCGCCGTCGCCGTCGCGGGGGACGGCGCCGGGGTAGCCGTCCTCGGCGATCCGCCGGTACCAGGTGGCGTCCCACAGCCCGAGCATGTCGCGGTAGCCGGCACCCTCGGGCGTCCAGCCGCTCGGCTCCTGGAAGCGGGCGACGGCGGCCAGGACGGCGGCCGAGAACAGGCGGGCGACGGCGTAGACGAGCAGGACCCGAACGAGCACGGGAGCGCGCGCCCACCGCAGCAGCAGCCCGAGCACGAGCGGCGAGCCGGGCCCGCCCGGCGGGGCCGCCCGGGCCCCCGCTCCCCCGGCGGCCGGCGGACCCGCGGCCATCAGGAGCGACCCGGGACCGCGCCGCCCTCGACGTCGGCGCGCGCGGCCCGCAGGACCAGCTCGAAGCCCCGGCGCCCGGCGAGCGCGCCGAGCGGTCCCGCGGCGGCCGCCGCCCACGCCAGGGCGGCGGGCCGGGGCACGACGTGCTCGGTCCAGTCGACCTGCGCCCAGCCGTCGCCGACGTCGCGCACGCCCAGCGAGACGGTGCCGCCCAGCAGGCGGCCCGTCTTGACCACCTCCACGCGCCCGGCGCGCCCCGGCGCGGGCGCTCGCCAGCTGGTGACGAGCATCTCGTCGTCGAAGGCCAGCGGCCCGACGCCCGTGCGGCCGACGAACCGCTCGCCGGGGCCGGCCACGGGACCCGGCAGCCGGAACACCGCGGTGGCGGGCACCCAGGCGCTCTGGCGCGGCCAGTCGGTGAGGACGTCGAAGACGCGCGCGGCGGGTGCCCGGAACAGGGCGGTGGCGGTGAAGGCGACGACGGTCACCGGGCCACCTCGCCGCCCGCGCGCGCCCCGCTCACAGGTCGTCCGCGCTGCGCCAGGCGGCCAGCTCCTCGTCGCGCTCGCGGATCTCCTCGCGCAGGCGGTCCAGGACGGCGTCCACCTCGTCCATGCGGTAGCCGCGCAGGCCCAGGGAGAAGCGCACGGCGTCCACGTCGGCGGCCGCCACGGGCCCCTCGGGCAGGCCCCGGTGGGGCCGGCTCGACGTGGACGGGCCCAGCCCGCCGGTGACGCGGCCGGCGACCACGGCGGCCACCAGGCCGGCCACGACGACGACGAGGGCCACCAGCACGACGGTCACGGGCGCGGCTCCCCCCGCCCGCCGGGCAGCTCCTCGCCGGGGAAGTCGACGAAGGTGCCGACGATCTCCGAGGACGGCAGGCTCACGCGCTCGCGGGAGGCGCGCTCGAGGTGGTCCAGCGCGTCGACCGGGTCGTCGGTCCAGTGGACGACGTCCAGCACCATCGGCCGGGCGAAGCCCCGGTCCACCAGCGAGGTCAGCCACGTGCGCAGCCCCGCGTAGTGGCCACCGGAGTCGAGGACGGCCAGCGGCTTGGTGTGCAGGCCGATGGTGCGCGCCACCCAGATCTCGAACAGCTCCTCCAGGGTGCCCAGGCCGCCGGGCAGCACCACGAACGCGTCGGCGCGCGCCTCCATCTCGGCCTTGCGCTCGCGCATGTCGCGGGTGACGACGAGTTCGTGCAGCGCGTCCGGGGGCAGCTCCAGCTCCACGAGCGCCTTCGGGATGACCCCGGTGGTGCGGGCGCCGGCGGCGCGCGCGGCGGCCTCGGCGGCGCCCATCACCGAGGTGCCGCCGCCGCCGTAGACGAGGTCGTGCCCGCGCTCGGCGATCAGCCGGCCCACGCGGGCGGCCAGCTCGACGTGGGCGGGGTCGATGCCCCCGCTGGCGCTGCCGTACAGGCAGATGGTGCTCACGCCGCGCCCCCCTCGGGCAGCAGCCACGACCGCAGCGCGGCCAGGCACCGGTGCAGGTCCTGCACCGGGCAGCGCTCGTCGTCGGCGTGGGCGGTGGAGGGGTCGCCGGGGCCGAAGTTGACGGCGGGCACGCCGAGGGCGGAGAAGCGCGCCACGTCCGTCCAGCCGTACTTGGGGCGCGCGCTCTCCCCCGTGCGGGCGACGAACGCGGCGGCCGCCGGCAGGTCCAGGCCGGGGCGAGCGCCCTCGGCGGCGTCGGTGATGCGCACGTCGTGGCCGGCGAACACCTCGCGCACGTGCTGCTCGGCCTCGGCGGCGCTCCACGCGGGCGCGAAGCGGTAGTTGACGGTGACGGTGCAGCGGTCGGGCACGACGTTGCCGGCGATGCCGCCGGTCACGGCGACGGCGTTGAGCCCCTCGCGGTAGGCCAGGCCGTCGACGTCGACGGTGCGCGGCTCGTAGCGCGCCAGCCGGGCCAGGACGTCCGCGGCCGCGTGGATGGCGTTGACGCCGCGCCAGGAGCGGGCCGAGTGGGCGGCGACGCCCGTGGTCGTCACCTCCGCGCGCAGGGTGCCGTTGCAGCCGCCCTCCACGACGGCGGACGTCGGCTCCAGCAGGACGGCGAAGTCGGCGGCCAGCAGGTCCGGCGCGGTGCGCGCGAGGCGGCCCAGGCCGTTGCGGTCGGCCTCGACCTCCTCGTGGTCGTAGAACACGAAGGTCAGGTCGTGGGTGAGCGCGTCGGGCGCAGCGGCCGCCTCGCGGGCCAGCGCCAGCTGCACGGCGACGCCGCCCTTCATGTCGCACGTGCCGCGGCCGACGAGGACGTCGCCGTCGGCGGGGTGCTCCTCGCGGCGCACGGGCAGGTTGGGCGGGTCGGTCAGCGGCACGGTGTCCAGGTGCCCGGCCAGCAGGACCCGCTCGGCGCGGCCGAGCGCGGTGCGGGCCACGACGGCGTCGCCGTCGCGGACGACCTCCAGCACCCCGCCCGGGCCGCCGAAGGAGCGCAGCGCCGCCTCCACGGCGTCCGCGAGCGCCCGCTCGTCGCCGCTGACGGAGGGCACGTCGCACAGGCGGCGGGTCAGCTCCACGACGTCGGGCGCTCCCGCGGCCAGGTCGGCCGGGGCGCGCGGCGGGGTCGGGGAGGTCGCGAGGGGGCTCACGACCAGCACAGTAACGAGGGCCGCGCGCCGGCGAGGGGTGGCAGCGGGCGGCCGGACGGCCGCGGGCACCGGGGCACCCGCCCCGTAGGGTGAGCGCCGTGAGCACGGCGGCGGGAGAGCAGCGGGTGGACGAGCGGCGCGCGTGGGGCCACGGCCTGGCCACGGCGACGATGGACGGCACGGTGCTGGACGTCTGGTACCCCTTCCCGGCCCTCGGGCGGGCCCCGGGCACCGGGTCCTACTACGTCCCGGCGGAGCTGGCCGCGCTGGAGGACACCGACACCCACCGCCGGGTGCGCAAGCACGTGGTCACCACCGAGATCGACCTGGACGCGGCGCCGGCCGACGCCGCCGACGCGTACCTGCGCCTGCACCTGCTCTCGCACCGCCTGGTGCGCCCGCACGGGGTGGACGTGTCGGGGATCTTCGGCGTGCTGGCCAACGTGGTGTGGACCAACCACGGCCCCTGCGCCGTCGCCGACTTCGAGCGCACCCGCCTGGCGCTGCGCGCCAACGTCGGCCCGGTGACGGTGTTCGGCATCGACAAGTTCCCGCGGATGACCGACTACGTGGCGCCGGCGGGCGTGCGGATCGCCGACGCCGACCGCGTGCGCCTGGGCGCCCACCTCGCGCCGGGCACCACGGTGATGCACGAGGGCTTCGTCAACTACAACGCCGGCACCCTGGGCACCTCGATGGTGGAGGGCCGCATCTCGGCGGGCGTCGTCGTGGGCGACGGCTCCGACGTCGGCGGCGGCGCCTCGATCATGGGGACGCTCTCGGGCGGCGGCAAGGAGGTCGTCTCGATCGGCGAGCGCACCCTGCTGGGCGCGAACTCCGGCACGGGCATCTCGCTGGGCGACGACTGCGTCGTCGAGGCCGGCACCTACGTCACGGCGGGCACGAAGGTCAGCGTCCTGGACGAGGCGGGTTCCGTGCGCGCCACCGTCGCGGCGCGGGAGCTGTCCGGCTCCGACGGGCTGCTGTTCCGCCGCAACTCCGTCACCGGTGCCGTGGAGGCCCTGCCGCGCAGGGGCGTGCGCGTGGAGCTCAACGCCGCGCTGCACGCCAACTGAGCGGGGTGCGGGCGCGGCCGCCGGCGTCGGCGCCCGCGCGCAACCGGCGCGCCCGGCGGCTGCGCCCGCTCGTGCTGGGCCTGGGCGCGCTCCTGGCCGTCGTCGTGGCGCTGGCCGCGACCGGCGTGTGGCTGGCCCGCGACGACGACGCGCCCGTCCTGCGCGAGCGCTGCCGCGCCACCGTCGCCGGGGAGTCGACGTCGATGTCGCCCGAGCAGGCGGGCAACGCCGCCACCGTCGTGGGGATCTCGGTGCTGCGCGGGCTGCCGGCGCGGGCGGCGACGATCGGGATCGCGACCGTCGTGCAGGAGTCCGGCCTGCGCAACCTCGACCACGGCGACCGCGACTCCCTGGGGCTGTTCCAGCAGCGGCCCTCGCAGGACTGGGGGACGCCCGAGCAGGTCCAGGACCCCGTGTACGCGACGAACGCCTTCTACGACGAGCTGGTGCGGGTCGACGGCTACCGGGACGTGGAGGTCACCGTGGCCGCGCAGCGCGTGCAGCGCAGCGCCTTCCCCGAGGCCTACGGCGACCACGAGGCCGAGGCGCGGCTGGTGGCCTCGGCGCTGACGGGCTGGACGCCGGCGGGCTTCACGTGCCGGCTGCGCGAGCCGGAGGCGCTGGGCGCGCTCGGCGACGACGCGACCCCCTCGCTGCGGGCGCAGCGGGTGCGCGACGCCGTGGCGCAGCAGGTCAGCGCCGTGGAGCCGCAGCTGGTCGCCGGCGAGAACGGCCTGGTGCTGGAGTACGCGCTGGGCGAGGGTGAGGAGGCCGCGCGGCAGGCGTGGGCGCTGGGCGGCTGGGCGGTCGCCTCGGCCGACGGGTACGGGGTGACGGAGGTCGTCGTCGCCTCCTCGGCGTGGGTGCGCGCCGACGGCGGCGCCTGGGCCGACGCGTCCGAGCCCCTGCCGACGGGCACCGTGCGGGTGCGCGTGTCGGCCTGAGGGCCCGCCCGGACCCCCGCGGGGTCCTCACACCGAGCGGGTGCTGCCGCTGCGGTCGTCGAAGGCCTCGACGACCCGCCCGGCCAGCGCCAGCTCCACGCGGTCCAGCAGGTCGTCGACGGCGGCCGCGTCGTCCGGCTGCACCGCCTCGTCCAGCTCACCGCGCACCAGCCGGGCGGCGCGCGCCACCTCGGCGCGCTGGTCGTCGTCGCGGCAGGAGGCGGCCACGTCGCGCAGCATCCGCAGGAGGCCGACGAGCACGGTGGGCTCGGAGCGGCCGTAGCGGCGCGCCTGCCCGCACGCCAGGTCCAGGTAGTAGCGCAGGTCGCGGTCGGGGACGAGGACGCGCCCGACCCCCGTGTCGTCGGCGTGCACGGTCCCGCCCAGGCGCCTCCCGGTCAGCCGGACGAGCAGGTCGCCCAGGTGCCCGAAGGCCGTGACGGCGGTGACGGGGTCGTTGACGGCCGGCGAGACCGCCTTGACCGCGATGTCCTCCAGCTGCCGGAACCCGAAGGCGGCGTCCTGCTCCAGCGTGCGCTCGTAGCCGAGCCGGACGGCCTCGCGCAGCGCGGCGGCGAGGGCCTCCAGGTCGGCGTCCGCCGCGCCCGGGGACCGCGACCAGACGGTGCCCAGCGGCGCGCCGCGCGTCACGAGGTCCCCCGCGCGCACCTCCACGCGCACGAGGCCGTCCCGCTCGGCGGCCGCCCCCAGCAGGCGCTGCACGTCGGTCTGCTCCACGAAGCCGCTGGTGGGGGCGGTGACGGTGCGCCCGGGGCCGCGCGGGTCCAGGTCGGGGCCGGACGTGGCGGTCCCGTGCTCGGCGTAGAAGGCGCTGATGGCGCGGTCGGTCTCTGTGTGGACGGCCTTCATCATCGTGTCGACGCGCACGGCGGTGGCGATGTGCGCGACGAAGGCGACGAGGGCGCCGAAGGACACCAGGCCGAGCAGGTGCGCCAGCAGCAGGGCCGGCTCGGGCAGCGGCCGGTCGCTGCGCACGGCGGCGAGGACCGTCGAGGCGTAGACGAAGGTCCCGGTGAGGACGGACAGCACGCGCTTGGTGACCGGGTCGCGCGTGAACTGGCGCAGCAGCCGGGGCGAGAACTGCTGGGAGGCCAGCTGCAGGGCCACCACGGTGAGGCTGAAGGTCATCGTCGTGGCGGTGACGACCCCGGCCAGCAGCGCCTGCAGCACCGCGGTCGCCGACGACGCGTCGCCGGGCCACAGGGAGGCCAGGGGGCCGTCCGCCGGCCGCCACCCGCGCAGCACCAGAGCGGCGGCGAAGGCGCCGGCACCGCTCACCGCGGGCCACAGCCACAGCGGTGAGCGGGACCCCTCGGCGTTGGAGCGGCCGGACCCGCGGAGCGTCACACCCGGCAGGTACCCGCTGCGGTCCGCGGCACGCGCACCGCGGACGGGGCGGGTCCCCGTCCGCCGGTCCCCGTCAGCGCTGGGCGACGTCCACGTACTCGCGCTCGGTCGCGCCCACGTACACCTGGCGGGGGCGGCCGATCTTCGTGGCCGGGTCGTTGATCATCTCGCGCCACTGGGCGATCCAGCCGGGCAGGCGGCCCAGGGCGAACAGGACGGTGAACATCCGCGTGGGGAAGCCCATCGCCTTGTAGATGATGCCGGTGTAGAAGTCGACGTTCGGGTACAGCTTGCGCTCGACGAAGTAGTCGTCGTTGAGCGCGATCTCCTCCAGGCGCATGGCGATGTCCAGCAGCTCGTCGCGCTTGCCCAGCTTCGACAGGACCTCGTCGGCGGTCTTCTTCACGATGGCCGCGCGCGGGTCGTAGTTCTTGTACACCCGGTGGCCGAAGCCCATCAGGCGCACGCCCTTCTCCTTGTTCTTGACCCGCGTCATGAACGTGTCGACGTCGTCGTCGGAGGTGCGGATGTGGTCGAGCATGTCCAGGACGGCGGAGTTGGCGCCGCCGTGCAGCGGCCCCGACAGGGCGTGGATGCCCGCGGAGATGGACGCGAACAGGTTCGCCTGCCCGGAGCCCACCAGCCGGACCGTGGAGGTGGAGCAGTTCTGCTCGTGGTCGGCGTGCAGGACCAGCAGCTGGTCGAGCGCCTTGACCATCACCGGGTCCAGCTCGTAGTCCTCGGCGGGGTTGCCGAACGACATGCGGGCGAAGTTCTCCACCAGGCCCAGCCGGTTGTCCGGGTACAGCAGCGGCTGGCCCTGGCTCTTGCGGAACGCGTACGCCGCGATGGTCGGCAGCTTCGCCAGCAGGCGGACGGTGGACAGCTCCACCTGCTCGTCGTCGAACGGGTCGAGGCTGTTGGGGTAGAAGGTCGACAGGGCGCTGACGGCGCTGGAGAGCACGGGCATCGGGTGCGCGTCGCGCGGGAAGCCGTCGAAGAAGCGCTTGAGGTCCTCGTGCAGCAGCGTGTGCCGCTGGACCCGGGCGGTGAAGGCCTCCAGCTGCTCGGCGCTGGGCAGCTCGCCGTGGATGAGCAGGTAGGAGGTCTCCAGGAAGCTGGAGCGCTCGGCCAGCTGCTCGATCGGGTAGCCGCGGTAGCGCAGGATCCCCGCGTCACCGTCGATGTAGGTGATCGCGGAGGTGCAGGAGGCGGTGTTGGTGAAGCCGGCGTCGAGCGTGACGAGGCCGGTCTCCTTCATGAGGGAGCTGATCGCGAAGCCGGAGGTGCCCTCCGCCGCAGGCGTCACGGGGAGGTCCAGCTCGCCACCTGCGTGCTTCAGCGTCACGGAGTCCACCATGCGGCCGACCGTACCCGCCGGGCGGGCACGGGTGCGACACAGGTCCCTCACGCTCCGCTCGCGCGGGGCCCCGCGGACCGGCTGGGCCCGCGTCCTCAGGCGGTGGGCCCGGCGAGGTCCGCGAGCCGGTCCGGGACCTGCGCGACGCGCTCGTCGGTGGCCGTCAACGCCACCCGCACGTGCCGCGCGCCGGCCGGGCCGTAGAAGTCCCCGGGCGCCACGAGCACGCCGCGTCCGGCCAGGGCGTCGACCGTGGTGCGGCAGTCCTCCTCGCGGGTGCTCCACAGGTACAGCCCGGCGCCCGAGGCGTCGACGCGGAACCCGCTGCGCCGCAACGCCGGCAGCAGCACGTCGCGGCGGGCGCGGTAGCGCTCGCGCTGGGCGTCCACGTGCGCGTCGTCGGCCAGCGCGGTCGCCAGCGCCACCTGCACCGGCCACGGCACGATCATCCCGGCGTGCTTGCGCACGGCCAGCAGGTCGCGCACCAGCGCCGGGTCGCCGGCGACGAACGCCGCGCGGTAGCCGGCGAGGTTGGACTGCTTGGACGTCGAGTACACCGACAGCAGCCCGGTGTGATCACCGCCACAGACGCGGGGGTCGAGCACCGAGGGCACCAGCCCGCCGCGCGTCGTGTCGTGCGCGGCGTCCCAGCCCAGCTCGGCGTAGCACTCGTCGCTGGCCACGACGACGCCGCGCTCGCGGGCCCAGCGCACCACGGCGGCCAGCTCCGGCACGTCCAGGACGGCGCCGGTGGGGTTGGACGGCGAGTTCAGCCACAGCAGGCCCAGCCGCTCCCCCGACGCCGCCAGGCCCGCGGCGAGCTCGTCGAGCTCGTCGACCGTGCCCGCCGCGGCCGGGCGGGCCCGCGCCAGCCGGGCCCCCACGTCGTAGGTGGGGTAGGCAACCGGCGGGTGCGCGACCACGTCACCGGGCCCCAGCCCCAGGAGGGTGGGCAGCCACGCGACGAGCTCCTTGGAGCCGACCGTGGGCAGCACCCCGTCCGGGTCGACGCCGTCCACCCCGCGCCGGCGGGCGTACCAGGCGCTGACGGTCTCGCGCAGCGCCGGCGTGCCCCACGTCTGCGGGTAGCCGGGGGCGTCGGCCGCCGAGCGCAGCGCGTCGGCGACCACGGCGGGCGTGGGGTCCACGGGCGTGCCGACCGACAGGTCGACGATCCCGCCGGGGTGGGCGCGGGCGCGCGCGGCGGCCGCGGCCAGCGAGTCCCAGGGGAAGTCCGGCAGCGCCGCCCCGCGCGCGCTCAGCTCTCCCCGCCCTGCGGGGGCAGGGACTTCACGAGCGAGTGGTCGGCGTCGATCTCCCCCAGCTTGGCGGCCCCGCCCGGGGAGCCGATCTGGTCGAAGAACTCGACGTTGGCGGCGGTGAACGCCGACCACTGCTCGGGGACGTCGTCCTCGTAGTAGATGGCCTCGACGGGGCACACGGGCTCGCAGGCCCCGCAGTCCACGCACTCGTCGGGGTGGATGTACAGCGCACGCTTGCCCTCGTAGATGCAGTCGACGGGGCACTCCTCGATGCACGCCTTGTCCTTGACGTCCACGCACGGCTGGGCGATGACGTAGGTCACGAGCGTCCCTCCTCCTCCGGCCCTCCGGGCCGGGCACGACCGCCGCCTAGTATCCCCGACGGCCGCGCGGGCGGCAGGTGGAGGGGGTCGGACGGGTGAGCGGCGGGCTGGGCGCGGGGGTCGACGGGGAGCCGGGCGGCGGCCTGCGGGCGCGCCACGTGCTGCGCCCGCACGAGCTGGTGCCGGGCGCGCGGGTGGTGCTGCGCCACCGCCGCGACGACGGCTCGGCCGCCGACGCGCTGGGCGAGCTGCTCGCCGCCGACTCCGAGCGCCTGGTGGTGCGCACCCGCCGCGGCGAGGTCACCGTCCGGCGCGCGGACCTGCTGGCCGGCAAGGCCGTGCCCCCGCCGCCGGCGCCCCGGGCGCCGCGCCGGTCCCGCGCGGCGCCGCACGAGGCCGTCGGCGTGGAGGAGCTGGAGCTGGTGGCGGCCGCGCACTGGCGCCCGCACGAGGTCGAGCGCCTCGGCGGCTGGCGGCTGCGGGCGGCCGGCGGCTTCACCGGGCGGGCGAACTCGGCGCTGGCCCTGGGCTCGCCCGGCGTCCCGCTGCACGAGGCGGTCGCCGCGGTGGAGGCCTTCTACGCCCGGCGCGGCCTGCCGGCCCGGGTGGCCGTCCCGCACGCCGCGGGCACGGCGCCCGACGGACCGGACGCGCCGGAGGTGGCGCGGGAGCTGGCCGCGCTCGGCTGGGCGGTGGACACCCCGACGCTGGTGCTGACCGCCGCCGTGGACGACCTGCCCGGCCCGGGCGAGGTGCCGCTGCCGGCCGGGTGCTCGGTCGTGTCCACCGCGGAGCCCGACGAGCAGTGGCTGGCCGGGTACCACCACCGCGGCGGGCCGGCGGTGCCGCCGGCGGGGCTGCGGGTGCTGGCCTCCGCCGACGCGCAGGTGTTCGCGCGGGTCGTCGAGGACGGCGCCGTCGTGGCCGTGGCGCGCGGGTCCCTCGGCGCGGGCTGGCTGGGCGTGTCGGCCGTGGAGGTGGCCCCGTCCCACCGGCGGCGCGGGCTGGCCCGCCGGCTGCTGGCCGAGGTGGCCGGCTCCGGCCGCGCGCACAGGGCCGTCTCGGCGTTCCTGCAGGTGGCCGCGGAGGACGCGGGCGCCCGCGCCCTGTACGAGGGGGCCGGCTTCGGGGTGCACCACGCCTACCACTACCGGGTGCGCCCGGGTCCCTGAGGCCCGTCGCGGCACGTCGCGCCACGTCGCGCCGCGGGAACACCCCGCCCCCGCGGCGCCTTGCAGGGACCGTGAGCGAGATCGGGATCATCGGCAGCGGCAACATCGGCAGCACCGTCGCGCGGCTGGCGGTCGACGCCGGCCACGACGTCGTCGTGGCGAACTCGCGCGGCCCGGCGTCGCTGGCGGACCTCGTCGGGCAGCTGGGCCCCCGGGCGCGCGCCGGCACCGTCGAGGAGGCCGCGGCGGCGCGGGACCTGGTGGTGCTGACCATCCCGCTGGGCCGCGTGCGGGACCTGCCGACGGACCTGCTGGCCGGGAAGGTCGTCGTCGACACCTGCAACTACTACCCGGAGCGCGACGGCGACACCGCCGAGCTGGACAGCCACGAGCTGACGACCAGCGAGCTCGTGCAGCGCCACTTCCCCGGCGCCCGGGTCGTCAAGGCGTTCAACAACATCTTCGCCGCGAACCTCGGCGTCCTGCAGCGCCCGGCGGGCTCGCCGGAGCGGACGACGCTGCTGACCGCCGGGGACGACGAGGACGCCGAGCGGGTCGTCGCCGCCTTCCTGGACTCCCTGGGCTACGACGTGCTCGACACCGGCTCCCTGGCCGACAGCTGGCGCTTCCAGCGCGACCAGCCCGCCTACGCCGGCGCGTACACCGAGGACGGCGACCCCGAGCGGCCGCGCCGCACCACCCGCGAGGACCTGCTGCCGCTGCTGGAGCGCGCCGACCGCTCGGTGCGCTGACACCGGCGACGACCGGCGCCCCCGCCGCTCCCGCGGCTGGGGCGCAGGTCGTCGCCGTCCGGCCTCAGCCGCGGGCGCCCTCGGCGGCCCGCACGGCCGCCGCGTCCACGGAGGCGTGCGTGCCGACGTCCCAGACGAACGGCGGCTCGGTGCCGTTGACCGACCAGTCCCCCACGATGCGCTGCTTGTAGATCACCGGGTTGTGCGAGGCGACGGTGCGGGCGTTGCGCCAGTGCCGGTCCAGGGCCCGCGCCCGGCTGGTCGCCGAGGCGCCCAGGGTGTTGAACAGCAGGGTCGCGGCGCGCGGCACGCTCTCCGACAGCACGACCTGCGCCTGCGCCGTGCGCACCTCCGCCTCCACGTTGGCGGCGCGGTCGGCGGCCGAGCCGCGCTCGTGGGCGGTGTCGGCGGCCGCCTGCACGGCCTCGGCGGCCGAGCGCACGAGGGCGCGCGCGGTGAAGGCGGTGGCCGAGACCTCTCCGGCGACGGCGAGGACCTGCGCGTCGTGGCGCACCAGCGGCGCCAAGCCGTGCGTGTAGCTGCGGGTGCGCGAGCGCACCTGCGCGCCGGTGTCGCGCTCGACGGCCTCGGCGACGCCGGCGAGGACGGCGAGCAGCACCAGCTGGTACAGGGCCGTCTGGTAGCGGAAGCGGTCGGTGAAGGAGGCGACGTCCTCGTCCTCGACCACCGCGCCGGTCAGCACGAGGGTGCCGGTGCCGGTCAGCTGCTGCCCGAAGCCGTCCCAGTCGTCGCTGACCCGCACGCCCGGCTGGTCGGTGCGCACGAGGACGGTGACGACCTCCTCGGTGCCGTCCCCGGCGAGGCGCCGCGCGGTCGCGTCCGTCCAGTCGGCGAAGATCGTGCCGGTCGTGTAGTACTTGCGGCCGTCGACGACCCAGCGCCCGTCGCGCCGGGTCACCACGGTCTGCTGCTTCCCGGTCGCGGCGTCGCCCGTCTCGCTCCAGGCGTTGCCGACCAGCTCACCGGCCACGACGCGCTCGACCCAGCGGGTGCGGTACTCCCCCGCCGGCAGGGACAGCAGGTGCTCGACCCAGGCCAGGTGGCCGCGGAAGACCTGCGGCAGGTTCGGGTCGGCGGCGGCCACGTCGACGAGGACCTCGGCCAGCCCGCGCACGTCCAGCCCCTCCCCGCCCTCCTCGACGGGCACCCGCAGCCGGCCGAACCCGGCGTCCAGCAGCTCGCGCACCTGCTCGCGGGGCAGGACGTGGCCGCGCTCGCGCTGCACGGTGCCCTCGGCGATCCGCTCCAGCAGCGGCCGCAGCCGTTCCCGCACGGCGGCGAGCCGCTGCGCGGCGTCCGGCCCGGCGCTCGTGCGCTCGGTGGTCTGGTCGTCGGTGGCGGTGCTCACCCGTTGCTCCTCCGGTCGTGGACGCTGAGGTGCGTCGGCCCGGGAGGTGTCGTGCGAGCGCCCGTCCTTACCCGTGCGTCAGCACCAGGTCAGGTCATCACCCGGGGCACCCCACGACGTGGAGGGTTGCCGGCCAGCGAGCCGGGGCTTGGCGCTGGCGCTCATGACCTGCGCGGAGCGTGCCACGAGCGCACCGGCGCTGTCGAGCAGCGCCGCGGCTGAGCGCCGCGCGCCCCGGACCCCGGCGGGCGGGGCGGGGCGCGCGGGCCGGGGCGAGCGGGCGGGTCAGGCGGGCGGGCGCGGGCCGGTGGGCAGGACCGCCCCGTCGCGCAGGTCCAGCACCCGCTCGGGCCCGCCGGCCGCGTCGGCAGCGGGCTCGTGCGCGGCGGCCGCGAGCACGTCGGTGATCTCGTGGCCGATGAGCTCGTGGCGCTCCAGCAGCGCGTCGCGCAGGGCGGCCACCAGGTGGCGGTGGCGCCCCAGCAGCTCGCGCACGGCCTCCTTCTGCTCGGCCAGCAGCGCCTCGACCAGGCGACGGCCCTCGGCGTCGCCCAGGACCCGGGAGACGAGGTTGCCGTCGGCGAACGCGCCGTTCTGCACCGCCGCGAAGGAGACCAGCGTCCCGGCCATCCCGGCAGCCCCCACCATCTGCGCGGCCGTCGTCGTGGCGGCCTGCAGGTCGCCGGAGGGGCCCGTGGACACGTCGCCGAAGAACAGCTCCTCGGCCACCTGCCCGCCGAAGGCGATGCGGATGAGCCCGGCCAGCTCCGAGCGCGAGCGCGTGTAGACGTCCTCGACGTCGCCGTGGGCGAGCAGCCCGAGGGCGCTGGCGCGCTTGACGATCGTCAGGACGTCCAGGCGCCGGTGCGGGGCGACGAGGTGGGCCACGACGGCGTGCCCGGCCTCGTGCGTGGCGATGAGCCGCGCCTCGTGCGCGGTGTAGCCGACGGGCTGGCCCAGGCCGACCTCGGTGACCAGGCGCGCGTGCTCCAGGTCCGCCCACGACATCCCGTCGCCGCCGCGGCGCACGGCGTTGACGAGGGCCTCGTCGAGCAGGTTCTCGATCATCACGGGGCTGTAGCCGGAGGTGACGCCGGCCAGCGCGTCGCGGCGCTCAGCCTCGTCGAGGGCCGGCTCGTGGGCCTTGCGGGCCAGGAAGTGGTCCACCAGCTCGCGCCGGGCCGCCTTGTCGGGCAGGCCGAAGGCCAGGCGGCGGTCGAAGCGGCCGGGGCGCAGCAGCGCGGGGTCGAGGGCGTCGGCGCGGTTGGTCGCGGCGACGACGAGGACCTCGGCGGGCTCGGTGCGCGGGCGGCGCAGCCGGCGGCCCTCGGGCAGGAAGCGGTTGGCCAGGTCGACCAGCGCGCCGCGCAGCCGCTCCCCGGCCGTCGGCTCGTCGAAGGACTGCATCTGCACGAGCAGCTCGTTGACGACGCCGCTGGCGCCCTCGCTGCTGGCCAGGCGCTCCACGCGCACCGGGGCGGGCGCGCCGCCCGCGCCGGCCATGCCGGTCACGAGCCGCTCCAGCCCGGACAGGCCCCCGCAGGAGAGCACCCCGGCGCTGGCGGGGGCGGCCTCCAGGGGCGTGGCCAGCGCTGTGGCCGAGGACATGCCGCCGCGCGCGCCGGCGATGGCGTCGATCTCCTCGATGAAGGCGACGGCGGCGCCCTCGGCGCGGGCCGCGCGGCGCACGGCCTTGAAGTAGGAGCGGACCTTGCGGGCCGTCGCGCCGTACCACATCGACTGGAACGAGGTCGCGGAGACGAAGAGGAACGGCACGCCCGCCTCGCGGGCCATGGCCTTGGCCATGTGCGTCTTGCCCGTGCCGGGCGGGCCCTCGAACAGCAGGCCGCGGCGGGGCCGGCCGCCCATGTCGCGGCGGAAGCTGCGCGCGCCCAGGAACAGGTCGAGGCTGCGCTCGACGTCCTCCTTGACCGGGCCCAGGCCCTTGACGTCGTCCAGGGTCACGTCGATCTGCTCGGGGCGGTACAGCACGTGCGGGGAGCGGCCGGCGACGAGCGTCTGCCCCAGCAGCAGCACGATGAGCAGGGCGAAGAAGAGGCCCGCCATGACGTAGAGCGGGTCCACGGCCGGCAGCGCCGGGACGAGCGGCAGGCCCAGCGCCAGGCGCACGTCGACGACGAGGACGAGCGCGAGGACGGCGAGCAGCGCCAGCGTGGTGCGGCGGCGGCGGTGGGCCTCGCGCACCCGCCCGACGTCGCCGGCGTCGCGGCCGCGCCGCGGACCCGCGCCCGGTCCACCCGCTCGACCCGGTCCACCCCGTACGGGCTCGGCCTTCGGCGCCACCGGCTGCTCCTCTCGTCCGGCCCGGTCGGAGCACCGGGCCGCGGAGCCAGCCAACCCGCCGCGCTGCCGGACGGCCACCGTCCGTGACCGGTTCGGAGGACCGGGTTCACCCGTCCGGAGCAGTCCGGCGCATCCGCGCCACCGGGCGGGCACGGACGCGCCGAGTCAGCGGCGGCGGTTCACAGAGCGACGCCGGCGAACAGGTCCGTCTCGCGGCCGGCGTCGTCGAACGGGCCGCTCGCCACGCCGTGCACGAGCCGGAAGTGCTCCACGGGCAGGACCGGCTGCGGCACCCGGTTGGACAGCCGCATCACCGGCTCGCGGCCCTCCAGGTCGACCGTCACCTGCGAGGCGTGCGCGCGCAGCGCGGCCAGCTTGGCGGCCACGTGCTCGGCGCCGTCCACGGCCGTGGTCACCTCCTCGTCGGGCACGACCACCGACGGCAGCGGGCCGTCCGGGTCGGGCACGTCCGCCAGCCCGGCCGCGGCCAGGGCGCGCAGGGCCGCGCGGGTCAGCGACTCCGGCTGGACGGTCTCGTAGACCTTGGCCACCTGCCAGGGCACCGAGCCGTCGTGGCGGTCCCCGGCGGCCAGGACGAGGGCCCGGCGGGTCGCCTCCGCGACGCGCACGTGGTCGGGGTGGCCGTACCCGCCGCCCGGCTCGTAGGTGACGACGACCTGCGGACGCACCTCGCGCACCACCTCGGCGACCCGCTCGGCGACCTCCTCGACGTCGGCGGCGGTCAGGGCGCGCGGGTCGAGGTCCTCGCCCGTGCCGGCGACGCCCGGGGCCAGCCAGACCATCCCGGAGTCGCGGTAGCCGGAGCCGTCGGGGCGGGTGAGGAAGCGGTGGTCGTCCACGCCGAGGGCCTCGGTGGCGGCGGCCAGCTCGCGCGTGCGGTGCTCGGCCAGCTCGTCCGGGCCCAGCCCGGCGAGCTCGGCGGGGATGACCTCCCCCTGCTCGCCGCGGGTCGCCGTCAGCAGCGTGACGCCCGCGCCGGCGGCGGCGTAGCGGGCGATCGTCAGGCCGTTGCCGATGCTCTCGTCGTCGGGGTGGGCGTGCACGAACAGCACGCGCCGCGGCTGGTCGAGGCGCTCCATGGCGGCGAGCTCCTCCGGCTGCAGCGCGCCGGCGGCGTCGTCGACCGCGTCGGCGGCGACCTCCAGGGGGTCGCGCCCGAGCGTGCCCGCCCCCGCCGCGCCCTCGGGCGTGCGGTCCGGCTCGTCCGGCGGCTGGGGCGGCTGCGGCGTCGTCGTCATGCCCCCATCCTCCCGCGGCCGCGGATCACCGCAGCCCGGGAGCCCGGGCCGCGGCGACCCGGCTCAGGCGCGGCGTGCGCGGGAGGCGGACTTGGCGCGCTGGGAGGCGTCGAGCTCGACCTTGCGGATGCGCACGGCCTCCGGGGTCACCTCGACGCACTCGTCCTCGCGGCAGAACTCCAGGCACTGCTCCAGCGACAGGTGGCGCGGCGGCACCAGGCGCTCGAACTCGTCCGAGGTGGACGAGCGCATGTTGGTGAGCTTCTTCTCCTTGGTGATGTTGACGTCCATGTCGTCGGCGCGGGAGTTCTCCCCGACGATCATGCCCTCGTACACCTCGGCGGTGGGCTCGACGAACAGCTGCCCGCGCTCCTGCAGGTTGGTCATCGCGAAGGCGGTGGCCACGCCGGCGCGGTCGGCGACCAGCGAGCCCGACTGGCGGGTGCGGATGTCACCGGCCCAGTGGTCGTACTTGGCGAAGAGCGCGTGCGCGATGCCGGTGCCGCGGGTGTCGGTGAGGAACTCGGTGCGGAAGCCGATGAGGCCGCGGGAGGGGACGTAGAACTCCATGCGCACCCAGCCGGTGCCGTGGTTGGTCATCGTCTCCATGCGGCCCTTGCGCGCGGCGAGGAGCTGGGTGATCGGGCCGAGGTACTCCTCGGGGCAGTCGATCGTCAGGTTCTCGAACGGCTCGAGGACCTTGCCGTCCTCGTCCCGGCGCAGGACGACCTGCGGCTTGCCGACGGTCAGCTCGTAACCCTCGCGGCGCATCTGCTCCACGAGGATCGCCAGCGCCAGCTCGCCGCGGCCCTGGACCTCCCAGGCGTCGGGGCGCTCGGTCGGCAGGACGCGGATGGAGACGTTGCCGACGAGCTCCTTCTCCAGGCGGTCCTTGACCAGGCGCGCGGTGACCTTGGCGCCCTTGACGCGACCGGCCATGGGCGAGGTGTTGATGCCGATGACCATCGAGATGGCCGGCTCGTCGACCGTGATGAGCGGCAGCGGGCGCGGGTCGTCGGCGTCGGCGAGGGTCTCGCCGATGGTGATGCCCTCGATGCCGGCGACGGCCACGATGTCGCCCGGGCCGGCCTTCTCCCCGGGCACGCGGGTGACGGCCTCGGTGACCAGCAGCTCGGTGACCTTGACCCGCTCGATGGTGCCGTCGTGCTTGCACCAGGCGACCTGCTGGCCCTTGACGAGCTCACCGGAGTGCACGCGCAGCAGCGCCAGGCGGCCCAGGAACGGGGAGGCGTCGAGGTTGGTGACGTGCGCCTGCAGCGGCGTCTCGGGGTCGTAGGTCGGCGCCGGGACGGTCTCGAGGATGGTCTGGAACAGCGGGACGAGGTCCTCGGAGTCCGGCAGCCCGCCGTCGGCCGGCTGGTTCAGCGAGGCGCGCCCGTTCTTCGCCGAGGCGTAGACGACGGGGACCTCGAGCAGCTTGTCGGCGTCGACGCCCTCGGCGTCGGCGGCGAGGTCCAGCAGCAGGTCGTAGCTCTCCTCGACGACTGCGGCGATGCGCGCGTCGGGGCGGTCGACCTTGTTGACGACGATGACGACGGGCATGCCGGCCGCCAGCGCCTTGCGCAGGACGAAGCGGGTCTGCGGCAGCGGGCCCTCGGAGGCGTCCACGAGCAGGACGACGCCGTCGACCATGGACAGGCCGCGCTCGACCTCGCCGCCGAAGTCGGCGTGGCCGGGGGTGTCGATGATGTTGATGGTCATGCCGCCCTCGGGGGCACCGGGGCCCGCGTAGCGCACCGAGGTGTTCTTCGCGAGGATCGTGATGCCCTTCTCGCGCTCGAGGTCGCCGGAGTCCATGACCCGGTCGGCGACGTCGGAGCCCACGCGGAAGGCACCGGACTGCCACAGCATCGCGTCGACGAGCGTCGTCTTGCCGTGGTCGACGTGGGCGACGATCGCGACGTTGCGCAGGTCGTGGCGGGTGCTCAGGGGCATGGGGGGAGTCTCGCTCGCTGCAGAGGGGTGGGGACGCCCCAGTCTAGCGGCGCCCGGCGCGCCCCCCGACCTGTGCATCCAGGCACACGGCGCTGACCTGCGACGACGCCGCGGACGAGGTGTGTTTGGGACGGTGCTCGTGGGGTAGGCGTGCCGATCTCGTGCAACCCTTGAGCACATGTCAGCGCCACCGGAGCACCGTGACCCGACCCCTCACGCACCCTCGGAGCAGACCCCGGCGACCCCGTCCCGCTACCCGCTGGACCGGGTCGTCTTCGCGGTCAGCGCGGCCGCCGTGGCCGTGTTCCTCGCCGTCGCCCTGCTGTTCACCGAGCGCTTCGCCGACGTCACCGGCGGCGTCCTCAGCTGGCTGACCACCAACTTCGGCTGGGCGTTCGTCCTGGGCGCCACCGGCTTCGTCGGCTTCTCGTTCTGGCTCATGCTCTCGCGCCACGGCAAGATCCGCCTCGGCCGCGACGACGAGCGCCCGGAGTTCTCGACCGTCTCGTGGTTCGCGATGATGTTCAGCGCCGGCATGGGCATCGGCCTGCTCTTCTACGGCGTCAGCGAGCCGATCTCGCACCTCTCGACGGTGCCGGAGGCCAACATCCAGCCGCTCACCCCCGAGGCCGAGCGGTACTCGATGGTCTACAGCCTGTTCCACTGGGCGCTGCACCCGTGGTCCATCTACGCCGTCGTCGGCCTCGCGCTGGCCTACGCCTGGTACCGCAAGGGCCGCACCGGCGGCTTCTCCGCGCCCTTCGCGCCGCTGCTGCGCGGGCGCACCGGCCCGGCGAAGGTCATCGACGTCCTGGCCATCTTCGCCACCCTGTTCGGCACCGCCACCTCGCTGGGGCTCGGCGCCGCGCAGATCAACGGCGGTCTGGACGCCGTCTTCGGTGTCCCGATCACCGCCACCACCCAGGTCCTCATCGTCGTCGTCCTGACCGCCTGCTTCACGCTGTCGGCCTTCAGCGGCATCCAGCGCGGCATCAAGTGGCTGTCCAACACCAACATGGTGCTGTCGGTCGTGCTGCTGTTGTTCCTCTTCGTCGTCGGCCCGACGGTCTTCATCCTCAACCTCGCGCCCACCGCCACCGGCAACTACCTCACGCAGCTGCCGCGGATCTCCTTCCGCACCGGCGCCTACGGCGGCACCGAGTGGCTGACCGGCTGGACGATCTTCTACTGGGCGTGGTGGATGTCGTGGGCGCCCTTCGTCGGCAGCTTCCTGGCCCGCATCTCGCGCGGCCGCACCATCCGCCAGTTCGTCCTGGGCGTCGTCGCGGCCCCCAGCGTCATCGCGGTCCTGTGGTTCTCCGTGCTGGGCGGGACCGCCCTGCACGCGCAGATGATCGAGGGGCTGGACCTGGCGGGCATCACCGCCCAGGAGAGCCAGTTCTTCGCGCTGCTGGACTCGCTGCCGCTGTCGGCCGTCAGCTCGCTGCTCGTCATGGTCATGATCGTCATCTACTTCGTGACCAGCGCCGACTCGGCGAGCCTCGTCATGAGCTCGCTCAGCTCCCAGGGCGCCGACGAGCCGAACCGCCTCGTCACGGTGGTCTGGGCGCTGCTGATCGGCGCGACGGCGGCCATCCTGCTGTGGGTCGGCGGCGCGACGGGCGACGACTCGTCCATCACCGCCCTGCAGAACATCGCGATCATCGTGGCGGCGCCGTTCCTGGTGGTCATGGTGGCGCTGTGCGTGGCCCTGGCCAAGGACCTGCGCAGCGACCCCGCCTCGCCGCCCGCGGGCTTCCTGCGCGACACCACCCCGACGGGGCGCGGGGCCACGGCGGCCACCGCCGCGGCGCCCTCGGACGGCGCCGCCCGCACCGCTCAGGACCCCGGGCGGGACTGACCGGAGCCGGCCCGGCCGTGCGCGGCAGCGTCGCTGCGCACGGCCCCACCCGGCGGCCGCCGGCCCTACCCCGTGGCCGCGGCCAGCTCCTGCATCGCCGCCACCAGCGGCACGTCCCCGGGCAGCCAGTCCACGTCCCCCCAGGAGCCCAGCTCCAGCCGCAGCAGCCGGTCGTGGTCGGCCAGGCACGCTGGCTCCCCCTCGGTGACCAGCGCCCACCACACGCGCATCACCAGGTCGCCGCCCAGCGGCCAGCCGGCCGGCCGCGGCGGGAGGACCTCAGCGCCCAGCCGCACCGCCACGCCCAGCTCCTCGCGCAGCTCGCGGTGCAGGGCCGCGCGCGGCTCCTCCCCCGGCTCGACCTTCCCGCCGGGCAGCTCCCAGCGCCCGGCCAGGGCCGGCGGGGCGCTGCGGCGGGCCGCCAGCAGCACGTGCGGGCGCTCCAGGTCGTCCACGAGCGCGGCGCCCACCACCAGGCGCGTCACCCGGCACCGCCCGCAGCGGGCTCGGCGGCGGGGTCGGTCACGGGGTCGGGCAGCGGCTGCGCGCCGCGCTCGGCGAGGTAGCGCTCCAGCAGCTGCGACTCTCCGGCCTGGCTGGTGGCGATGGCACCGGCCAGGCGCCGGACCTGCTCCGTCGTCGCGCGCTCGGCCCCCACCTGCGCCATCTCCAGCCCGCCGCGGTGGTGGCGCAGCACCAGCTGCAGGAACCGCACCTCGTACTCCGCGCCCTCCAGCTCCCCGAGCTCCGCCAGCTCGGCCGCCGTGGCCATGCCCGGCATGGTGCGGCCCTCCTCCAGCTGCTCCAGGTGCCGGGCGTGGGTGTCGGTGCCGGTCATCCACGCCATGACGGGCGCGCTGGAGGTCAGCGGCTGGCCCCACACCAGCAGCAGCTGCTGCATCCGCCCCACCTGGTTGGTCTGGGTGGAGGAGATGTCGACCGCGAGCTGGCGCACCTCCGCGCTGGGGGCCCGCTGCACCGCGTCGAAGGCCATCGCGACGGCCTGCTGGTGGTGGGTGGACATGTCGTGGGCGAAGCCGACGTCGACGGACTGCCCGCCCGGCGCGGTCGGCAGCGCCCGGCCCAGCAGGACACCGGCGAGCAGGGCGGTCAGCAGGCCGACGAGGGCCACCAGGACGGTGCGGGCGCTCACGATCGGTGCGTCAGGCCGCCGGGGTGCCGGTGCCGTTGGTGCACAGGGCGCCCGGCTCGGGGGTCTGCTCGCCCTGCACGAAGCGGGCCAGGAAGGCGCTGATCCGCGGGTCGTCGACGCTCTCGAGGGTCAGCTGGTGGTTCCAGGCGGACAGCACGACCGGGGAGGGCAGGCCGTCGCGCGGCGACAGCAGCGTGTACGGGCGGCCGGAGACGGCGTCGCGCAGCTGCTCGACCTGCTCGGCGGGCAGGTCCGGGCGGTAGGTGATCCAGACGGCGCCGTGCTCCATGCTGTGCACCGCGTGCTCGTCCTGGACCGGCTCCTCGTAGACCCCGCAGTTCTGCCACACGGGGTGGTGCGGCCCGCCGACCGGCGGGCTCTCGGCGTAGTCCTGCGGGTCCTCGGTGTGCAGCTCGGCGTTGCTGTAGGTGGAGGTGCTCACCGCGTCCAGGGACGGCGGGTCCGGCTGACGCACGATCACCGCGGTGACCGCGGCGGCGATCCCCAGCACCAGCACGGTGGGCACGGCCACGACGAGCAGGGTGCGCCGGCGCGCCCGCGCGCGCTCCTCGCGCTGCATGGCGGCCACCCGCGCCGCGCGCGCCTCGCGGCCGCCTCCGGTGCCCGCCCGGCCGGTCTTCCCGGCCTGCCCGGTGCGCTCGTCCTGCCTGTCGGCCATCGTCTCCCTCTCGCACGGCCGCCGGAGGTGGCGGCTCCCCAGTCTGCAACGACGGGCGCGGCCGCGGCGTTCACCGGCGCGGTGTGGCGAGGGACACCCCCGGCGGTCCGGGGACGGACGCGCCCGTCAGGGACGGCGGCGGCGCAGCTGCTCCTCGCGGCGCGCCCACTCCCGGTGCGCCGGACGCGGGTGGGCGAGGGCCGCGTCCACCCGGTGGCGGGGGCTGGTGCGCCACGCCACGACGACGATGCCGACCACGACCGCGGCGGCGACGGTGCCGAGGACCACGAGCATCCCGACACCATAGGCGCTCGAGGCCCGCGCGGTCTCGCCGGGCGGGGCGCGCCCCGCCCGGCTCAGCGCCTCAGCGGCCCAGCTCGATCTTCCCGCCGGGGATCGCGTCGAGCAGCGCCCGCGTGTACGCCTGCTCCGGGGCCGCGAACACCCGCTCGGTGCTCGCCGCCTCGACCAGGCGCCCCTTCTCCATGACGACGACGTCGTCGGCGATCTGCCGGACGACGGCCAGGTCGTGGGTGATGAACAGGTACGTCAGCCCCAGCTCGGCCTGCAGGTCGTTGAGGAGGGTGAGGATCTGCCCCTGCACGAGGACGTCCAGGGCGCTGACGGCCTCGTCGCAGACGACGACCTCCGGCTGGAGGGCCAGCGCGCGGGCGATGGCCACGCGCTGGCGCTGCCCGCCCGACAGCTCGTTGGGGTAGCGCCGGATCGTCGCCGCCGGCAGGGCCACCTTGTCGAGCAGGTCGCGCACGCGCGCCTCGCGCGAGGCCGCGTCGCCGATGCCGTGGACGCGCAGCGGCTCCTCGATCGTGCGGTAGATGCTGAACGAGGGGTCCAGCGAGCCGTACGGGTTCTGGAAGATCGGCTGCACGCGGCGGCGGAAGTCGAACTGCTGCCGCCGGTCCAGCGTCGTGATGTCGACGCCGTCGAAGCGCACGGTGCCGGAGGTGGCCGGCAGCAGGTTGAGCACCATCTGCGCCACCGTCGACTTGCCCGAGCCCGACTCGCCCACCACCGCCGTCGTGGTGCCCCGCCGGACGGCGAAGCTGACGTCGTCGACGGCCTTGAGCTTCTCCCCGCGCGGGCCGGCGCCGCGCAGCGTGAAGACCTTCGTGAGGTTCTCGACCTCGATGACGTCCGGGGTCTCCTCGACGCCCACGGAGCTGCCGGCCACGGCGGCCTCGTGCGCCCGGTGGGCGTGCTCGACGACCTCCGCGCGCGGCGCGGAGGACTCCAGGCGGCGCGAGGCCAGCGAGGGGGCGGCGCTGACCAGGCGCTGCGTGTACGGGTGCTGCGGGTCCTGCAGGATCTGCAGCGCCGGTCCGGACTCGACGACCTGGCCCTTGTACATGACGACCAGGTGCTCGGCGCGCTCGGCGGCCAGCCCCAGGTCGTGGGTGATGAGCAGGACGGCCGTGCCCAGCTGGTCGGTCAGCCCGTCGAGGTGGTCGAGGATCTGCCGCTGCACGGTGACGTCGAGCGCCGAGGTGGGCTCGTCGGCGATGAGCAGCCGCGGCCGCGAGGCCAGGCCGATGGCGATGAGGGCGCGCTGGCGCATGCCGCCGGAGAACTCGTGCGGGTACTGCTTCAGGCGGCGGTCGGCGTCGGACAGGCCGGCCTCGGCCAGCAGCTCCGCGGCGCGCTGCTTGGCGGCGCGGCCCTTGGCCAGCCCGTTGGCGGCCAGCGCCTCGCGGACCTGGAAGCCGATCGTCCACACGGGGTTGAGGTTGGACATCGGGTCCTGCGGCACGAGCCCGATGTGCTTGCCGCGCAGGTTGACGAACTCGCGCTTGGAGGCGTGCGCGATGTCCTTGCCGTCGAAGTGGACCTCCCCGCGCACGACCTTCCCGTTGCCGGGCAGCAGGCCGATGACGGCCTGGGCGGTGGTCGACTTGCCGGAGCCGGACTCGCCGACGATCGCCACGGTCTGCCCGGGGTAGACGGTCAGGTCCGCGCCGCGGACGGCGTGCACGGCCCGGCCGCCGGAGGAGAAGTCGACGTGCAGGTCGCGCACCTGCAGCAGGGGCGCGGTCGCGCCGCCGGTGGTGGGCGCGCTCATCAGCGGGTCCGCCCCTTCGGGTCGAGGGCGTCGCGCAGCGCGTCGCCGAGCATGAGGAAGCTGAGGACGGTCAGCGACAGGCCCATCGCCGGCCACAGCAGCACCCACGGGTCGGTGCGCAGCGTGGCCTGGGCACGGCTGATGTCCCCGCCCCAGGAGACGATGTTCGGCGGCAGGCCGATGCTGAGGAAGGACAGCGTCGCCTCGGCCGCGATGAACGTGCCCAGCGAGATCGTCGCGACGACGATCACGGGCCCGAGCGCGTTGGGCACCACGTGCCTCACGAGCGTCTTGGCGCGCGACAGGCCCAGGGACTTCGCGGCCGTGACGTACTCCTGCGTCTTCACCTGCAGCACCGAACCGCGCATGATGCGCGCCACCTGCGGCCAGCCGAAGACGGACAGCGTGAGCGCCACCGTGAGGCTGTTCCGGGTGTCGAGCATCTGCATCAGGATGATGCCGCCGAGCAGCAGCGGGATGGCGAAGAAGACGTCCGCCAGGCGCGAGAGCACCGCGTCCAGCCAGCCGCCGAAGAAGCCGGCCAGGGCACCGACGGTGCCGCCCACCAGGACGACCAGCAGCGTGGCGACGATCCCCACGCTCACCGAGGCGCGAGCTCCGAAGACCAGGCGCGCGTACACGTCGGTGCCCTGCTGGGTGAACCCGAGGGGGTGCCCGTCGGCCGGGCCCTCCAGCGAGCGGCTCAGGTCGGCGAAGCGCGGGTCCACCGAGGTGAACCACGAAGGGAACAGCGAGACCACCACGAGCAGCAGGATGATCAGGCTCGGGACGATGAACAGCGGCCGGCGGCGCAGCTGGCGCCAGGCGTCGGCCCACTGGCTGGTCGGCGGGGCCTGCTCGTCGACCGCGTCGACCGCGGCCAGCGGCGTCTCCTCCAGCGGGGCGACGAAGCGCTCCTGCCCCGGGCGCACGGCGGTGGGGCGGCGGTCAGACATAGCGGATCCTCGGGTCCAGGACGGCGTAGAGCAGGTCCACGACGAGGTTGGCGAGCAGGTAGACCATGACGAGGATCGTGACGACCGACACGACGGTCGGGCCCTCGCCGCGGATGACCGACTGGTAGACGAGGTTGCCCACGCCCGGCACGTTGAAGATGCCCTCGGTGACGATCGCACCGCCCATGAGGGCGCCCAGGTCCGCGCCGAGGAACGTCACGACGGGGATGAGGGAGTTGCGCAGCACGTGCACCGTGACCACCCGCGGGCGCGACAGGCCCTTGGCGGTGGCCGTGCGGACGTGGTCGGCGGACAGCCCCTCGGCCACGGAGTTCCGCGTCAGCCGCAGCACGTACGCGAAGCTCAGCGCGCCCAGCACGAAGCCGGGCAGCAGCAGGTCGGTGAAGCCCGGGTCACCGCCCACGGTGGGGCTGACGATCCCCCACTTGACCCCGAAGAGGAACTGGGCGACGAAGCCGAGGACGAAGACCGGGACGCCGATGACGACGAGGCTGACGAACAGGACCGTGGAGTCGAACCAGCCGCCGCGGCGCAGGCCGGCCAGCAGGCCGAAGGCGATGCCGAAGACGGCCTCGACCGCGAGCGCGACCAGCGCCAGCTTCACCGTGACGGGGAACGCGTCGGCGATGAGGTCGATGACGGGCCGGCCGGTGAAGGACTGCCCGAAGTCCAGGGTCAGCACGCCCTTGATGAACAGCAGGTACTGCACGAGGAAGGGCTGGTCGAGGTTGTACTGCGCGCGCAGCCGCGCGGCCGTGGCCTCGTTGACGCCGCGGTCGCCGAACAGGGCGGCGATCGGGTCGCCGGGGAGCAGGAAGACCAGCGCGTAGATGAGCAGCGTCGCGCCGAAGAAGACGGGCACCATCTGCAGCAGACGGCGCCCCACGTACCAAGCCATGGCGGGGGCCTCCTCGGGGCGGTGCGCTCAGGGCTGGGCGCCGCCCCGGTCGAGCGGTCGGGTGGCCCGGCCGCCGGACGCCGGCCGGGTGGTCCGGGAGCCGCGACGCTGCGGCTCCCGGACCGGGTGCGTCAGGCCTTGGTGACCTCGTAGTACAGCGGCTGGCTGTCCCACCCGAACTCGACGTTCTCCACGGTCTCGGCGGAACCGGCGCTGACGTTCTGGTACCACAGCGCGATCGCCGGCAGGTCCTGGAAGAGGATCGTCTGGGCCTGGTTCCACAGCTCCGCGGCCTGGTCGACGTCGGTGGTCGACCCGCCCTGCACGAGCAGCGCGTCGAACTCCGGGTTGCTGTAGTCGCCGTCGTTGGAGCTGCCGCCGGTGCCGTAGTTCGGCCCGAGGAAGTTGTACAGCGACGGGTAGTCCGCCTGCCAGCCCGAGCGGAACGCCGTCTGGATGCTGCGGGCGTTGACCTCCGAGCGCAGCTGGGCGAACGTCGCGTACGGGCGGCCCTCGGACTGGATGCCCAGCGTCTGGCGCAGGCCCGCGGTCACCGCGTCGACCCAGCCCTGGTGCGGGCCGTCGGCGTTGTAGGCGATGTCGAAGCTGCCGGTGAACGGCTCGAGCGCCTCGGCCTGCTGCCACAGCTGAGCGGCCTGGTCGGGGTCGTAGTCCAGGACCTCGTTGCCCTCGATGGAGTCGCTGTAGCCGTTGATGACCGGCGAGGTGTAGTCGCGGGCCGGGGTGCGGGTGCCCGAGAAGATCTGCTCGCAGATCGTCTCCCGGTCGATCGCCAGCGAGATCGCGCGCCGGCGCAGCTGGCCGGCCTCGCCGGTCATGCCCGGCATGTACTGCGGGATGGTGAACGCCTGGAAGATGGCGGCCGGCTGGTTCACGGCGCGCTCGCCGAGGTCGGACTCGAAGACCGTCAGCGCCGAGTCGGGCATCTGGTCGAGGATGTCCAGGTTGCCGGAGGTCAGGTCCGCGTAGGCCGCGTCCTGGCTCTCGTAGAAGATGAAGGCCAGGCCGCTGTTCTGCGCGGCGCGGGGGCCGTCGTAGCTGTCGTTGGGCACCAGGTCGATGCGCACGTTGTGCTGCCAGGCGCCCTCCTGGGCCAGCATGTACGGCCCGTTGCCGACGGGGTTCTCCCCGAAGGCCTCCAGGTCGTCGTACGCCGACGGGGGCAGCGGGTAGTAGGCCGAGTAGCCGAGCCGCAGCGGGAAGTCGCCCTCGGGCTCGGTCAGCGCGACGGTGAAGGTGGTGTCGTCCACGACCTGCAGGCCGGACATCGTCTCGGCCGTCGGCGGGTCCGCCTGGACCTCGTCGTAGCCCTGGATGGGCGAGAAGAAGTAGGCCTGCAGCTGGTCGTTGGTGAGCAGCGCGGTGTAGTTCCAGGCGTCGACGAAGTCCTGCGCCGTGACCGGCGTGCCGTCGGACCAGGTCTGGCCGGAGCGGATGCGGATCGTGTAGTTCTGCGCGTCCGTGGTCTCGATGGACTCGGCGAGGTCGTTCTGCACCGAGCCGTCGGCCTCGTAGTAGCACAGGCCCGCGTAGATGTTCTGGATGATCCGGCCGCCGCCGACCTCGTTGGTGTTCGAGGGGAGCAGCGGGTTCTCCGGCTCGGTGCCGTTCGCGGTGATCGCCTCGCCGGCCGCGCCGCCGCCGTTCTCGCCGCCCTCGCCGGTGCCGCCCTCGTCGTCGGAGCCGCAGGCCGCGAGCGCCGCGACGGAGGCGACCCCGAGACCGCCGAGCAGGCCCTGGCGGCGGGAGAAGACGGGTCCGCCGGCGACGATCCCGATGCGGGTGGGCTTGTCGTCCTGGTCGTTGCTGCTCACGGTGCAGCTCCTCCTCGTCGGCACGTCACGTGGGCAGGTTGCCCAGGGGGTGTCCCTCCCGACGGTCAGGTTGCCCACCAGGAGGTGAGCAGAACGCTAACACCACGGGTGGTGGCCCCTGCGCACGACGCGGCTGACGGCCGGGCGCCGTCGCCCGCTCGGGACCAGGGTGCCCCGCGCGGGCGACCCCCGGCAAATCGGCGTCCGGCTGCGCCGCAGCGCTTCCGCGCACCCCGCCGGACCCCCGCTGGGCGGCGGCTGGGAACTCGCCGGGAGCGCCTCAGACGTTGAAGCGGAACTCCACGACGTCGCCGTCGGCCATGACGTAGTCCTTGCCCTCGACGCGCACCTTGCCCTGCGCCTTGGCCTCGGCCGTCGACCCCGCGGCCACGAGGTCGTCGAAGGCGACGACCTCGGCCTTGATGAAGCCGCGCTGGAAGTCGGTGTGGATGACGCCGGCGGCCTCCGGCGCGGTGGCCCCGCGGCGGATCGTCCAGGCGCGCGCCTCCTTGGGCCCGGCCGTCAGGTACGTCTGCAGGCCCAGCGTCGCGAAGCCCACGCGGGCCAGCTGGTCCAGGCCCGACTCGGTCTGCCCGACGCTGGCCAGCAGCTCGGCGGCCTCCTCGGCGTCCAGCTCGGCCAGCTCGCTCTCCAGCTTGGCGTCCAGGAAGACGGCCTCGGCGGGGGCGACGACGGCGCGCAGCTCGTCCTTGCGGGCCTCGTCGGCCAGGACGGTCTCGTCGACGTTGAAGACGTACAGGAAGGGCTTGGTGGTCAGCAGCCCCAGCTCGCGCAGCAGCGGCAGGTCCACGTCGTCGGCGGCCGTGGCCGAGTGCAGGGTGCGCCCGGAGTCCAGGACGGCCTGCGCGCGCTGGGCCGCGGCGAGGACGGCGGGGTCGGTCTTCTTGCCCTTGACCTCCTTGTCCAGGCGCGGCAGGGCCCGCTCGAGGGTCTGCAGGTCGGCCAGCACGAGCTCGGTGTGCACCGTCTCGATGTCGTCGGCGGGGTCGACCCGGCCGGCGACGTGCACGACGTCGGGGTCGGCGAAGGCGCGCGTGACCTGGCAGATCGCGTCCGCCTCGCGGATGTTCGCCAGGAACTTGTTGCCCAGGCCCTCGCCCTCGCTGGCGCCCTTGACGATGCCGGCGATGTCGACGAAGGACACGGTGGCGGGCACGACGCGCTGGCTGGCGAAGAGCCCGGCGAGCACGCCGAGCCGGGGGTCGGGCAGCGGCACGACGCCGACGTTCGGCTCGATCGTGGCGAAGGGGTAGTTGGCGGCGAGCGCGTCGTTCTTCGTCAGCGCGTTGAAGAGCGTGGACTTGCCGACGTTGGGGAGACCGACGATGCCGATGGTGAGAGCCACGGGGACGGGAGTCTACCGGCGCGGGCGCGCCCGCCGGGCGGGCGGGCGGCCGGGGCTGTCGGGCCCGGCTGGCACAGTGCGCCCATGAGCACCGGCACCGCCCTCCTGCTGCTCGCGGCCCTGCTGCTCGGCGCCCTCGCCGGTGCTCTGGCGACGCGGTGGGCGCTGCGCACCGCGCAGGCGGCGGCCACGGCGGCCCTGGTGGCCGAGCGGGACCTGCTGCGCGAGCGGGTCGCGGAGCTGCGCGAGCGCGCCGACGGCGAGCGGGAGGTCACCGCGGCCCTGTCCCCCGTGGCCGACACCCTCGACCGGGTCGAGCGGCAGGTCGCCGTCCTCGAGCGCGACCGCGTCGAGCAGTTCGCGCGGCTGGCCGAGCAGCTGGCCGCGGTGCAGGCGGGCGCGGAGGCGCTGCGCGGGGAGACCGCCTCGCTGGCCGGGGCGCTGCGCGCCTCCAGCTCGCGCGGCTCGTGGGGGGAGGTGCAGCTGCGCCGCGTCGTCGAGCACGCGGGCATGCTCGATCGCGTCGACTTCGCCGAGCAGTCCTCCCTGACCACCCGCGAGGGGCGCGCCGTGCGCCCCGACCTCGTCGTGCACCTGCCGGGCGGCAAGCACGTCGTCGTGGACGCCAAGGCGCCCCTGGCGGCGTTCCTGCGCGCCGGGGAGGCCGACGGCGAGGACGCGCGCCGCGAGGGGATGCGCGCGCACGCGCGGGCGCTGCGCGGCCACGTGGACGCCCTGGCCGCCAAGGAGTACCCGAGCGCCGTGGAGGACTCCCCCGACGTGGTCGTCTGCTTCATCCCCGGCGAGGCGTTCCTGGCGGCGGCCTGCCGGGCGGACCCGGAGCTGCTGGAGCACGCCATGGCCCGGCGCGTGGTGCTCGCCACCCCGACGAGCCTGCTGGCGCTGCTGCGCACCGTGGCGCTGACCTGGCAGCAGGACGCGGTGGCCGGCGGCGCGCGCGAGCTGTACGAGGCGGGCCGGCAGCTGTACGAGCGGCTGGGCACCCTGGGCGGGCACACCGCCTCCCTGGGCCGCACGCTGCACCGGGCGGTGGAGGACTACAACCGCCTGGTCGGCACGCTGGAGCGGCGCGTGCTGGTCTCCGCCCGCCGGCTGCGCGAGCTGGACCTGGCCGACGAGGACCTGCCGCGCGCGGAGCCGCTGGAGGACGCGGTGCGGCCGCTGACCGCTCCCGAGCTGCTCGACGACGCGGCCGGCGCGGCTCCCGACGCCGGCGCCGGGGTCGAGACGCCCCTCAGACGGGCGTGACGGGCAGCTGGCGGCGCTTGAGGTCGCGGCGCAGGTCGGTGGGCAGCGAGAAGACGAGGTCCTCCTGCGCGGTGGTGACCTCCTCCACCTGCGCGTAGCCGCGCTCGGCCAGGTGCGCCAGCACGTCGCGCACCAGGACCTCCGGCACGGAGGCGCCCGAGGTCACCCCGACCGTGGTGACGCCCTCGAACCAGGCCTCCTCGACCTCGTGGGCGCCGTCGACGCGGTGGGCGGCGCGGGCGCCGCCGTCCAGGGCCACCTCCACCAGGCGCACCGAGTTGGAGGAGTTCGCCGAGCCGACGACGATGACGAGGTCGGCCTCGGGGGCGATCTTCTTCACCGCCACCTGCCGGTTCTGGGTGGCGTAGCAGATGTCGTCGCTGGGCGGGTCCTGCAGGTGCGGGAAGCGCTCGCGCAGCCGGCGCACCGTCTCCATCGTCTCGTCGACGCTCAGCGTCGTCTGCGACAGCCACACCAGCTTCTCGGGGTCGCGCACCCGCACGGCGTCCGCGGCCTCCGGGCCGTCGACGAGGGTGATGTGCTCGGGCGCCTCGCCCGCGGTGCCCTCGACCTCCTCGTGGCCCTCGTGGCCGATGAGGAGGATCTCGTAGTCCTGCTTGGCGAACCGGGTGGCCTCGCGGTGCACCTTCGTCACCAGCGGGCAGGTGGCGTCGATGGCCTTCAGCGAGCGCGCGTCCGCCTCCGCGCGCACCGCCGGGCTGACCCCGTGCGCGCTGAAGACGACCGTCTCCCCCTCGGGCACCTGGTCGGTCTCGGCGACGAAGACGGCGCCGCGGGCCTCCAGCGTCCGCACGACGTGCTTGTTGTGCACGATCTCCTTGCGCACGTAGACGGGCGCGCCGTACAGGTCCAGCGCCTTCTCCACGGCCTCGACGGCCCGGTCCACGCCCGCGCAGTAGCCGCGCGGCGCGGCCAGCAGGACGCGCTTGCCGCCGTCCCACGCCGCGCGCTCGCGCGCGGCGGCCAGGGTCGCGGTGTCGCTGCAGTCGTCGGCCGGCGGGAGGGTGGTGTCGAGGGTCGTCGGCTGGGTCACCTCCCCATGGTAGGTCGCCGGTGCGACGCGGTCGCCGGGAGCGGACGGGCGGGAGCGCGGTCGGCAGCGGTGGGCCAGGATGGTGCGCCGTGCCCGCCAGCGACCCCGCACCGCCGCCGCGCCGCCGGCCCGCGACCGCGGCCGAGACGACCGCGGAGGACCCGTGGCCCGTGCGGCTGCTCGCCGCGAAGATGGACGCCTACATCGCCAAGATGCCCTGGACGTGGGTGGAGGGGCAGGTCGTGCAGGTCAGCGACCGGCCCGGCTCCTCCGTGGTCTTCCTCACGCTGCGCGACGCCGACACCGACATGTCGCTGCCGGTCACGCTGGCGCGCCGGGTCGTGGCGCGGCTGCGGGCGACGATGCCCGACGGCCTGGCGCACGGCACCCGGGTCGTCGTGCACGCCAAGCCGGAGTTCTTCACCCGCCGCGGCACGCTGAGCCTGGCCGCCGACGACGTGCGCCCCGTCGGCGTCGGGGAGCTGCTGGCCCGCCTGGAGCACCTCAAGCGCGTCCTGACCGCCGAGGGCGTCTTCGACGCCGACCGCAAGCGGCCGCTGCCGTTCCTGCCGCGCACCGTCGGCCTGGTCTGCGGGCGCGCCAGCGCCGCCGAGCGCGACGTGGTGGAGAACGCCCGCGCGCGCTGGCCCGCGGTGCGCTTCGAGGTCCGCGAGGTGGCCGTGCAGGGCCCGTCGGCGGTGACCGAGGTGGTCGCCGCCGTGCGGGAGCTGGACGCGCTGGCCGCCGTCGACGTCATCGTCGTGGCCCGCGGCGGCGGCAGCGTGGAGGACCTGCTGCCCTTCAGCAACGAGACGCTGGTGCGGGCGGTGGCCGCCGTGCGCACGCCCGTCGTCTCGGCCATCGGGCACGAGGTGGACTCCCCCCTGCTGGACCTGGTCGCCGACGTGCGCGCCTCCACGCCCACCGACGCCGCCCGCCGCGTCGTGCCGGACGTCGTCGGCGAGCTGGACGGCCTGCGGCTGCTGCGCGCCCGCGCCCGCCGCGGCGTCGAGCAGCGCCTGGCCCGGGAGGAGGCCGGGCTGGCGGCGCTGCGCAGCCGCCCGGTGCTGGCGCGGCCCCTCACGCTCGTGGAGGTCCGCGAGGCGGAGGTGGCGGCCGTCCGCTCCCGGGCCCGCTCGGCGCTGGTGGCGCGGCTGGACCGGGCCGGGGTGGAGGTGCGGCACCTGCGCGCCACGGTCACCGCCCTGTCGCCGGCGTCCACGCTGGCCCGCGGCTACGCCGTCGCCCAGCGCCACGACGGCGCGCTCGTGCGCGAGCCCGCCGACGCGCCGGCGGGCACCCCGCTGCGGCTGCGGGTGGCCGGCGGCGAGCTGGCGGTGACCGTCGACGGCGCGCCGGAGCCCGCGGGCGCAGGCGGCTAGGGTCGCGGCGTGCCGGACCAGCAGCAGCCGCCCGCCAGCCCCGCCGGCCCCGCCGGCCCCGCCGGCCCCGCCACCGCGGGCGTGGAGGACCTCGGGTACGAGCAGGCCCGCGACGAGCTCGTGGACGTCGTGCGCCGGCTGGAGGCCGGCGGCACGGGGCTGGAGGAGGCCCTGGCCCTGTGGGAGCGCGGGGAGGCGCTGGCCGACCGCTGCACGCGCTGGCTGGAGGGCGCCCGCGCCCGCCTGGACGCCGGGACGGCGGCCGCCGACGAGGACGACGACGAGACGGACGACGAGGACGAGCCGGAGGACGCCCCGCGGGGTTGAGCGACCCGGCGGGCGGTGGGCCCGGCGAGCCGGGTTCAGCCGGCCGGCTCGCCCCACTCGACGCCGGCGGCGGTCCAGCCGTCCAGCGTCGCGGTCACCAGCTCGGCCAGCTCGTCGAAGTCGGCGTCGCCGGCCACGAGGACCGTCAGGCCGTCCTGCTCGCGCACGAGGCTGTAGCGGCTGCGGTCGTCCTGGCGGAAGCGCTGCCACTCCAGGCCGCCCACCTCCTGCGTGCCGTCCTCGACGCCGTTGGAGGTGTAGGCGCCCTGCCAGCGCGCGGTGGCGTCGCGCGCCACCTCCAGCGCGAGCGGGCTGCCCTGCGCGCTGACGTACCCCACGTGCCAGGTCGTCACGTCGTCGGTGGAGCGGGTCACCTCCGCGGAGGTGGGCGTCCAGCCCTCCAGCCCCTGCGGGACGGGCGGCTCGAAGGACAGGCGGGAGCGGGCGCCCTCGGCGGCGTTGGCCACGTCCGCGGCCGGCTGCTCGATCGCGTTGGGCCGCGGGACCACCCACACGACGGCCACGACGATGCCGAGGATCACGGCCATCGAGATCACCATGGAGCGGATGTCGCCGCCGCCGCGGCGCCGCGGCACGCCCTGCCGGGGGTCGGTGGCTCCCGCGGGGGTCCCGGTCGTGCTCACCGCCCCATGGTCGCACCCGCGCCGCGGCCCGGTCGCCCGCGGGGCCGCCCGAGGGCCCGCGGGGGCGGCGGGGCCCGCCGCTACAGTGCGGGACCAGTCGAGCCCGGAGGTCAGCGATGTCCCAGTCCCCCACTCTCCCTGCGGCGCTCGCCGTCGGGCAGGAGGCCCCCGACCGCAACCTGGCGATGGAGCTGGTGCGGGTCACCGAGGCCGCCGCCATGGCCGCCGGCCGCTGGGTCGGCCGCGGCGACAAGAACAAGGCGGACGGCGCGGCCGTCAACGCCATGCGGGTGCTCATCAGCACGGTGAGCATGGACGGGACCGTGGTCATCGGCGAGGGCGAGAAGGACGACGCGCCCATGCTCTTCAACGGCGAGCGCGTCGGCGACGGCACCGGCGCCGAGTGCGACGTCGCAGTGGACCCCATCGACGGCACGACGCTGACGGCGCGGGGCATGCCGAACGCGGTGGCGGTCCTGGCCGTCGCCGAGCGCGGCACGATGTACGACCCGAGCGCCGTCTTCTACATGGACAAGCTCGTCGCCGGGCCGGAGGCCGCCGACGTCGTGGACATCCGCCTGCCGGTGCGCGAGAACGTGCGCCGCCTGGCCAAGGCCAAGGGCCGCGGCGTGGAGGACGTCACCGTCTGCATCCTGGACCGCCCGCGGCACGAGCGGCTGGCGCAGGAGGTGCGCGACGCGGGCGCGCGCATCAAGTTCATCTCCGACGGCGACGTGGCCGGTGCCGTGATGGCGGCCCGCGAGGGCACCGGGGTGGACCTGCTGCTGGGCGTCGGCGGCACCCCCGAGGGGATCATCACCGCCTGCGCCATGCACTGCCTGGGCGGCACCATCCAGGGTCGGCTGGCCCCGCGCGACGACGAGGAGAAGCAGAGGGCGCTGGACGCCGGGCACGACCTGGACGCGGTCCTGGACACCGGGCAGCTCGTGGCCTCCGGCAACGTCTACTTCGTCGTCACGGGCATCACCGACGGCGAGCTGGTCGACGGGGTGCGCTACCGCGGCGACACGATCACGACCTCCAGCATCGTCATGCGCAGCAAGTCCGGGACGATCCGCCGGGTCGAGAGCGAGCACCGGCTGTCGAAGCTGCGCGCGTACGCCTCGGTCGACTTCACGGGCGCCAGGTGACGGGCGGCGCGGCGGGCGGGCGGGCCCGCGCGGTCGTCGTCGGCGAGGCGCTCGTGGACGTCGTGCGCACCGCCGACGGGCGCACGGGCGAGCACCCGGGCGGCAGCCCGCTGAACGTCGCCTACGGCTTGGGCCGGCTCGAGCACGAGGTGCACCTGCTGACCCGGCTGGGCGACGACGAGCGCGGAGCCCTGCTGCGCGCGCACCTGGAGTCCGCGTCGGTGCGGTTGCTGCCGGGGGCGGTCGACGACCGGCCCACGTCCGTGGCGCGCGCCGAGGTGGACGAGCGGGGCCGGGCCTCCTACGAGTTCGAGCTGGAGTGGTCGGTTCCGGAGGCGCGGCTGCCGGCCGACGTGGACCTGCTGCACACCGGGTCGATCGGCGCGGCCGTCGCGCCGGGCGCCGACACCGTGCTGGACCTGGTCTCGGGCCTGGCGGGCACGGTGACCACCAGCTACGACCCGAACGTGCGGCCGGCGTTCTTCGCCTCGCCGGAGGACGCCCGCCGGCGGGTGGAGCGCTTCGTGGAGGCCGCCGACGTCGTCAAGGCCTCCGACGAGGACCTGGCGTGGCTGTTCCCGGGCGTGGACCCGCTCCGGATCGCGGCGCAGTGGCAGCGGCGCGGCCCGGCGCTGGTCGTCGTCACCCGGGGCGGCGAGGGCGCGGTCGCGGTGGCCGACGCCGGGACGGTGGACGTGCCGGCGCCGCGGATCGAGGTCGTGGACACCGTCGGCGCCGGGGACGCCTTCATGTCGGGGCTGCTGGACGCGCTGGCGGCGCACGGCCTGCTGGGCGGTGCGGCGCTGCCGGCGCTGCGCGCGGTGGACGAGCCGGTCCTGCGGGCGCTGGTCGCGACGGCGGTGCGCTCGGCGGCGCTGACCTGCCGGCGGGCCGGCGCGGCCCCGCCCACGCGCGCCGAGCTGGACGCCGGGGAGCTGGACGCGCCGGCGCCGCAGCCCGCCGGCTGAGGACGGGCGCCCGGGCCGCTGCCAGCGGCTGCGGGCGGCTACCGGCGGCGCAGGGCCCGGCGCAGGGGCGCCAGCGCGCGGGCGCCGCCGGTGCTGCCGGCGCGCCGGGCGCTGACCGCGAGGACGTCGCGGGCGCGGCCGGCGGCGCTCGCGGCCGCGTCTCGGGCGGTGCCCGCGGCGTCGGCGACGGCCGCGAGGCGCTCGTGGCGGCGCAGCTCGTCGCGGTAGGTGCGCCGCAGCACCGCCAGGCGGTCGACGACACCGGGCAGGAGGCCGTGGCTGAGGGGCACGACCACCACGCGGACGGTGCGCCGGGTGGTGCGCTCCATGCGGCGCTTGTAGGCCTCCTCCCCGCGCAGGAGGTCCAGCTCGCGGTAGCCGGACAGGACGGCCCGGCGCCGGGCCCGCAGCAGCAGCAGCGTGCCGGGGCCGTAGGGCGCCCAGCGGGCCCGGTAGGACTGCAGGTAGCCGTGCAGGGCGCGGGGCCCGGCGAAGCACAGCGTGTAGGCGGCCAGCTCGCCGTCCACGCGGAGCCCCGACAGCTGCACGACGGGGCGGGGCGCCTCGCGCAGGACGTCGGTCAGGGTCCGCCCCGACGCCCCCCGCCACGGCCGGCGGCGCGCGGCGGCCCGTGGGTGGGCGGCGTCCACGGCGGCCAGCTCGTCCACCAGCGCGGCCACGGCCTCCGCCTCGGCGGCCGCGTCGCCGGCGGCGGGGGCCAGCGCCCGGGCCAGGAGGTCGTCGACGACCTCCAGGCGGCCGGCGGCGGCCAGGCGGCGCCACTGCCGGCGCTCCTCGTGGCGGACGCGGCGGCCGAGGGCGGCGTCGTGCTCGGCGACGGTCGCGGGCAGCGGCACGGCGTGCACGACGGCCTGCGGGACGAGGCGCACGCTGCGCTCGCGGGCTCGCGCCCACTGCGCCAGCGGCTCCAGCAGGGGGTCGTCGGCGGGCACCTGCTCCAGGTCGAGCAGGGCGTCGGGCACGGCGTGGGCCACGGCGTCCAGGACGGCGGCCACGAGCCGGCCGGCGGGCACCTCGGCGTCGGGGTCGGCCAGGACGGTGGTGTAGTCGCTGACCCCCGCGCCCAGGGAGGTGACGACGGGCCGCGAGGCGCCGGTCGCGGGCAGGACGGCGAAGGCGCCGAAGGCGAGCAGGCGGCCCTGGCGCCGCGCGGAGACCAGTAGGGGCTCGCCGGTCCCGAGGTGGGTGTGCACGGCGCGCAGCCAGTCCGGGCCGCAGAACGGCGGGGCACCGGCGGCCACGGCCAGCGCGCGCCACTCGGGCACGGGGGCGGAGGCCAGCTCGCGCCGGACGGAGACCTGCAGGCCCTCGGCGGGGTCGGTGACCAGCGCGAGACCCGGCGTCCCGGTCGTCGCTGCGGCCGGGCGCGGGACGGGCAGGGCGCCCGCCGGGCGGGCGCCGCGCTCGTGCGCCAGGACCGGCTGCGGCGAGCAGGGGTCCGCCAGCGCGTCCGTCACCCGTCCACCTCTCGCCGCGGTGGCCCGGCACGTCCCCGGACCCGTGCGCCGCACCCTAGCCCCGCGCCGGCCCGCCGTCGGTGAGGACGGCGCCGCGCCCCGCGACTATCGACGCGCGGTCACCGCCTCTCACCGACAGCGATCGGACGAGGAGGTCAGGCGGAGACCCGGTCCTCGTTCTGGGCCTGCGCGCGCTCCAGGGACCGCCTGCGCAGCTTCTCGGACTGCTCCGCCAGCTTGCGGGCCTGCTCCTCGTCGCGGGTGAGGTTCTCCCCCGTCGACGGGTCGAAGACGTGCATGCGCCGCGGGTGGAACCACAGGCGCGCCGTGTCGCCGCCGACGATGCTGCTCATGGCGTCCAGGGTGACCACCAGCTGGCTGCGCAGGCTCTCGCCGTCCAGCTCGCGGTCCAGCTGCTCCAGCTGCTCCTTGGTCTCGGCCGCCGCCTCGAAGGGGACGTAGGCGTACAGCTCGTTGCCCAGCCACTCGGTGACGTCGACCTGGGCCTCGAAGGAGACGGCGCCCTCGGGGACGTCGGTGACCTCCGCGTCGTCGA
The DNA here is from genome assembly GCF_050871905.1 of Kineococcus haloalkalitolerans. Taxonomy (NCBI): domain Bacteria; kingdom Bacillati; phylum Actinomycetota; class Actinomycetes; order Kineosporiales; family Kineosporiaceae; genus Kineococcus; species Kineococcus haloalkalitolerans. The sequence goes on along the minus strand of NZ_JBJLSH010000016.1, from coordinate 25,134 downwards.
AGTGCTCCGGGCGCACCCCGGCGATGAGCAGCTTGCCCTCGTGGCCGCCGTCGCGGACCACGGCCGGCGCCGGGACCTCGCAGAACGGCAGCTGCAGCCGGTCGCCGGCCACCCGCGCGGGCAGGAAGTTCATCGGCGGGGCGCCGATGAACCCGGCCACGAAGAGGTTGACGGGCTGCTCGTACAGCTCGCGCGGGCTGGCGACCTGCTGGAGCACGCCCTTGCGCAGGACCGCCACGCGGTCGCCGAGGGTCATCGCCTCGGTCTGGTCGTGGGTCACGTAGACCGTCGTGGTCCCCAGCGAGCGCTGCATGCGGGCGATCTCGGTGCGCATCTGCCCGCGCAGCTTGGCGTCGAGGTTGGACAGCGGCTCGTCGAACAGGAACGCCTTGGCGTCGCGGACGATGGCCCGCCCCATGGCCACGCGCTGGCGCTGGCCGCCGGACAGGTTCGCCGGCTTGCGGTCCAGGTGCTCGTGCAGCTCGAGCATGTCGGCCGCCCGCTGGACGCGCTGGTCGATCTGGGCGCGGTCCAGCTTCCCCTTGGCCAGGGTCATCGGGAAGGCGATGTTCTCGCGCACCGTCAGGTGCGGGTAGAGGGCGTAGTTCTGGAACACCATGGACAGGTCCCGGTCGCGCGGGGCGAGGTCGTTGACCCGCTTGCCGTCGATGAGCAGGTCACCCTCGCTGATGTCCTCCAGCCCGACGATCATCCGCAGCAGGGTCGACTTCCCGCAGCCGGAGGGGCCGACGAGGATGACGAACTCGCCGTCGGCGATGTCCAGGCTGACGTCGTTCACGGCGGGGAACCCGTCCCCGTACTTCTTGACGATGTTCTTCAGCTCGATGCGCGCCACGTCGAACCTCCTCGCTGCGGCCGTGCCGCGGGTCTCGGTACCGCTGCGGTACCGGTGCTGGTGTCTTCCTGGTGCCGGCCCGGGGCCGGCCTCGTGCTCGGGGTCCGGCGGGTCAGCCCTTCACCGCGCCGTTGGTCAGGCCGGCGACGATCCGCCGCTGGAACAGCAGCGCCAGCAGCACCACCGGGATGGTGACGATGACGGCCGCGGCGGAGATGGCCCCCGTCGGCTGCTCGAAGTAGGAGGCGCCGGTGAAGGACGACAGGGCCGCCGGCACCGGCCGGGCGGCGTCGGTGGACGTGAGCGAGATGCCGAAGACGAAGTCGTTCCAGGCGATGAAGAACGCGATGATCGCGGTGGTGAACACCCCCGGCGCGGCCAGCGGCACGATGACCTTGCGGAACGCCTGCCAGCTGGTGGCGCCGTCGACCTGCGCGGCCTGCTCCATGTCCCACGGGATCTGCCGGAAGAACGCCGACATGGTCCAGATGGAGATCGGCAGGGTCAGCGCCAGGTAGGGGATGATGAGCCCCAGCCAGGTGTCGTACAGGCCCACCTGCCGCCAGAGGTTGAACAGCGGCGTGACCATCGTGATGACGGGGAACACCGCGACCGCCAGGGCGCTGGTCAGGACCACGCGCTTGCCGGGGAAGTCCAGGCGGGCGATGGCGTAGGCGGCGAACATCGACAGCACCACCGCCACGAAGGTGGCGATGAGGCAGATGGCGAAGGAGTTGCGCAGGGCCGGCAGGAACAGCTCGGCCGCGTTGCCGGTGAAGATGGTCTGGTAGTTCTCCCACGACGCGGACGTCGGCAGGAACTGCCGGTTGTTGATGTCGCTGGAGGACTTGAAGCTGAGCGAGACGATCCAGGCGACCGGGACCAGCGCGTACAGGCAGATCAGCGCGCCGCCGATGTACCACAGGACGCGCTCCCTGGTGGACAGGGCACCCATCAGGACTCCCCCCTGGCCCGGGCCAGGTCGACCCCGAACCCCTTGATGGCGACGAAGCAGATGGCGATGACGCACAGGAACAGCAGCACCGACAGGGCGGACCCGAGACCGATCTCCAGGCGCCCGATGGTCTGCGAGTAGGCGAGGAAGGAGACGGTCTGCGTCCCGGCGGCGCCGTTGGTCATGATGAACACGTTGTCGAAGATGCGGAAGGCGTCGAGGGCGCGGAAGAGCAGCGCCACCATGATCGAGGCCTTCATGTTCGGGATGATGACCCGGAACAGGCGCTCCTTGAAGGTGGCGCCGTCCACCCGGGCGGCCTCCAGCATGTCCTCGGAAACCTGCGCCAGGCCCGCCAGCAGCAGCAGGGCGATGAACGGCGTCGTCTTCCAGATCTCCGAGAGGCAGATGACCAGGAGCGCGCTCCAGGTGTTGGCGAACCAGTCGAAGTTGTCCGGCACGAAGGGCAGGGTGTTGATGAAGCCGGCCGTCAGGTCGAAGGCGAACTGCCACGCGAAGGCGGAGACCACCGTGATGATCGCGTACGGGATGAGGATGGCGGTGCGCAGCACGGGCCGCAGGAGCCCCAGGACCCGGTGCATCACGAACGCGAAGACGAAGCCGATGACCAGTTCCACGGCCACCGTGACGACCGTGATGAGGGCGGTCACGCCGAGCGCCTGCCACCACAGCGGGTCGCCGAGGATGACGCCGTAGTTGCCCAGGCCGGTGAACTCGCGCTCGTCGGGGGCCGTCAGGCGGTAGCGGAACAGCGAGTCGTACAGGGCCTGGACGATGGGGTAGCCGGTGACGAGCACCAGGACGGCGAAGGCCGGACCGGCGAGCATCCAGCCCAGCCGCGCCTCCGCCCGGGCCCGGTCGCTGCGCCGGCGCCTGCGGGTGCTGATCCCCTCGTCCGCGGCGACGGCCGCGCCGGCCGGTGTGGCGGTCGTGCTCACAGCAACCTCTCCCCTCGGAGCACCTGCTGGATGAACTCGGCGGACTCCTCCGGCGTCGTGGCCGGGTCGACCGCGGAGGCCGGCTGCCAGGTCTGCTGGATGCCGCCGCTGACCTCGTTGTAGTAGGGCGTCTTGGGTCGCGGGGCGGCGGCCTCGAGGGAGTCGCGGATGAGGCCGGCCATGGGGAACGCCTCGACGACCTCCGGGTCGTCGTAGACCTCCTGCGCCGCGGCCGGGTTGCCGTCGGAGAGCATGTACTGCTTCTGCTTCTCCGGCTCGGCGATGCAGGTGGCCGCCTCCAGGGCCTCCTCCGGGTGCTCGGTGAAGGCGCCGATGCCCAGCGAGATGCCGCCGACCGGCGGCGCGCTGCCCTGCCCGTCGGCCACGGCCGGGTACTGCGCCCAGCCGTAGTCGTCCAGGACGGACTGCTCCAGGGTGCCGCCCTCGACGGCGGTCTGGGCGCGGGCGTAGACGAAGGGCCAGTTGACCATGAAGGCCGCCCGGCCCTGCTCGAACAGGTCCGCGGTGGCGGCCTCGTCGCGGTTGTCGATGCCGGGTCCCAGGACCCCCGCCTCGTCCATCGCCTGCACCACCTCCGCCGCCGCGCGGCCGGCCTCGGAGTCCAGCGTCACCTCCAGCTCGTCGGCGGGCGCCTCCGGGTCCTCCAGGACCGCGCCGCCGGCGGACTCCACCAGGGCGTTGACCCACACGGTCATGGACTCCGCCCGCGTGCCCTGCACGCCGATGGCGGTGTCCTGCGACGCCGCGGCGTCGATCAGCTGCTGCCAGGTGACCGGCTGCTCGGTGTCCAGGCCGGCGGCCTCGGCCGCGGACCTCTTGAACCACAGCAGCTGGGTGTTCGCCCAGAACGGCACCGCGACGAGCTCGTCCTCCCAGGTGGAGCTCTGCACCGCCCCCTCGACGATCCCCTCGGTGAGCTGCTCCTGCGCCTCGGGCGGGATCGGCGCCAGGTACCCGGCGTTGGCGAACTCCGGCACGTACACGGGGTCCAGGCTCATCAGGTCGATGGAGGAGTCGTTCGCGGCCAGGCGCCGCACGAGCTGCTCGCGCTGGGCCGGCGCCTGCGTCGGCAGGATCGCCGTGTCGATGACGTAGCGACCGCCCGAGGCGTCGCTGCACTGCTGCGCGATGAGCTGCTGCCCACCGGCGTCGGGGTTGATGTACCAGGTGAGGATCGGGGTGCCCTCCGTGCCGGCCGACGAGCCGCAGGCCGTCAGCGCTCCCGCCGCCAGGGCGGCCGCACCCGCACCGCTCAGCGCCGCTCTCCACGTCCGTCTCACGAGACCTCCTCGCCGCACCGTCGCGTCAGGTGGCACAGGCCTACACCGGTCGCGGTGGCGGCGCACGCGGAGATCGCGCCCGTGACGGGGATCGTGGCGGGACCGTGATCCAGCGCCCCCCGGCCGGGGGCCGCCGCCGCGAGCGGCGCGCCCTTGGCAGGATGGCGCCATGGCCACCGACGACCAGCGCAGCGACCGGATCGCCGACGAGCGGGAGTACCGCGTCGAGCACGACACGATGGGCGAGGTCCGCGTCCCCGCCGCCGCCAAGTACCGCGCCCAGACCCAGCGGGCGGTGGAGAACTTCCCGCTGTCCGGCACCCCGCTGGAGCGCGCCCACATCGAGGCCCTGGCGCGCGTGAAGAAGGCCGCCGCCCTGGCCAACGCCGAGCTGGGCGTCCTGGAGCAGGACGTCGCCCGCGCCGTGGCCGAGGCCGCCGAGGAGGTCGCCACCGGCCGCTGGGACGCGGAGTTCCCGGTGGACGTCTTCCAGACCGGCTCGGGCACCTCCTCCAACATGAACGCCAACGAGGTCATCGCGACGCTGGCCGCCGAGCGGCTGGGCCGCCCGGTCCACCCCAACGACGTCGTCAACGCCTCGCAGTCGTCCAACGACGTCTTCCCCACCTCGGTGCACGTGGCGGCCACCTCGGCCGTCGTCAACGACCTCGTGCCGGCGCTGGAGCACCTCGAGGCGTCGCTGCGGCGCAAGGCGGAGGAGTTCGCCGGCGTCGTCAAGAGCGGGCGCACCCACCTCATGGACGCCACGCCCGTCACGCTGGGCCAGGAGTTCGCCGGCTACGCCGCGCAGGTGCGCCGCGGGGTGCAGCGCGTGCGGGCCACCGTCGAGCGGGTGGCCGAGGTCCCCCTGGGCGGCACGGCCGTGGGCACCGGCATCAACACCCCGCCCGGTTTCCCGCAGCGCGTCATCGAGCTGCTGGCCGCCGACACGGGCCTACCGCTGACCGAGGCCGAGGACCACTTCGAGGCGCAGGGCGCCCGCGACGCCCTCGTCGAGCTGTCCGGGGCGCTGCGCACGGTGGCGGTCAGCCTCACGAAGGTGTGCAACGACCTGCGCTGGATGGGCTCGGGCCCGCGCACCGGCCTGGCGGAGCTGCGCCTGCCCGACCTGCAGCCCGGCTCCTCGATCATGCCGGGCAAGGTCAACCCGGTGGTGCCGGAGGCCGTGCTCATGGTCTGCGCGCAGGTCGTCGGCAACGACGCGACCGTGGCGTGGGCCGGGGCCAGCGGCTCCTTCGAGCTCAACGTGCAGATCCCCGTGATGGCCCGCGGTGTGCTGGAGTCCACCCGCCTGCTGGGCAACGCCTCCCGCCTGCTGGCCGACCGCACGGTCGACGGCCTGGAGGCCGACGTCGAGCGCTGCCGCCGCTACGCGGAGAGCTCCCCCTCGATCGTCACCCCGCTCAACCGGGTCATCGGCTACGAGGCGGCCGCGAAGGTCGCCAAGCACGCCGTGGCGCAGGGCTGCACGGTGCGCGAGGCCGTCGTGGCGCTGGGCTTCGTCGAGCGCGGCGAGGTGAGCGAGGAGCAGCTCGACGCCGCGCTGGACGTCATGAGCATGACCTCGCCCCGCACCTCCTAGGGACCGGCCCCGGACGCGCCGAGGGCGCCGGCCCCCTCTCGGGGACCGGCGCCCTCGGCGCGCGGTGCGGTGCGGGTCAGCGCGAGTAGTACTCGACGACCAGCTGCTCGTCGCAGGTGACGGGGATCTGCTCACGCACGGGCAGGGCCTGCACGCGGGCGGTGAGGTCCTGGCGGGCCACGTCGAGCCAGCCGGGGATCTCGTTGTCGCTCCAGCCGCCCTCGGCCGCGACGATGAACGGGGTCTTCGTCTTGGAGGCCGCCTTCACCTCGATGACCTGGCCGGGCAGGAGGCGGTAGGACGGGCGGTCCACCTTGCGGCCGTCGACGGTCAGGTGACCGTGCACGACCATCTGGCGGGCCTGGTAGATGGTGCGGGCGAACCCGGAGCGCCACACGACGGCGTCGAGGCGGGTCTCCAGCAGCTGGACGAGGTTGTGGCCCGTCTTGCCCGGCTTGCGCTTGGCCAGGTCGTAGGCGCGGCGCAGCTGCGTCTCGCTCACGTCGTACTGGTAGCGCAGGCGCTGCTTCTCCTTCAGCTGCGTCGCGTAGTCCGACGCCTTCTTCTGCTTGCGGCCGTGCATGCCCGGCGGGTACGGCCGGCGGTCCATGTAGCGGGCGGCCTTCGGCGTGAGGGCCACCCCGAGCGCGCGGCTGATGCGCACCTTGGGTCGGGCGTTGTTCATCCGTCCTCCTGATCGTAAGGTGAGCCTGACCTCAGTCGAGCGGGAGCTCGGCGCGGTGACGACACCGCGAGGCCAGGACGATCGCGCTCCGGAGGAGAAGACGACGTGACCGGGTGGACCACGACGCCGGACTGCGGTCCGGAGCGCACCGACCCCAACTCTAGGGCCTCCGGGCAGGTGCCCCGGACGCGGGACGTGCGCGGCACCCCCTCCCCCGGCGCGACGTCGCCCGCGCAGTGGGCGCGCACCCTGGCCCGCGGCACCGTCGCCGGCCTGCTGCACCTGCCCCGGCCCGCGCACGAGCACGGGCACGCGCACGGGCACCCCGGGGAGGACGCGCGCGACGGTCAGCTGCGCGGCGGGGCGGCGGCGCACGAGCGGCGCACCGACCCCTTCCGGGTGCAGCACCTGACCGACGACCGCGGCGGGCTGCTGCTGCTCGTGGAGGACGCCTCGCCGCTGCACGAGCGGCTGCTGTCCCTGGACGGCACCGGGGCCGGGCGCGGCACGGCGGCCGTCCTCGACGTCCTGGACGTGCCCCCGGGGCAGGCGGCGCTGCCGCGCGCCCGGCTCGGCGTCACCGGCTGGGTGGAGGGCGTGCCCGTGGCCGAGCAGCGCCGGCTGGCGCAGCGCGCGGCGGCCGCGCGGCCGCTGGGGAGCCTCCTCGACGTCGGCTCCACGCGCAGCCTGTGGCGCCTGGAGGTCGCCGACGTGCGGGTCACCACGGACAGCGGGGTGCACCTGGTCGGCGACGAGGCGTTCACCACGGCGACGCCGGACCCGCTGTACGAGGACGAGGACCACCTCGTCACCCACCTGGAGGTCGCGCACCGCGACGCCCTCGTCGGGTGGGTGCTGGGCGCGCTGCCGCCGGAGGAGGCGCGGCGGGTGCGCGAGGTCGCGGTCGTGGGCCTGGACCGCTACGGCCTGGACGTGCTGTGCACCGTGGGCTCGGCCACGACGCGGCTGCGCGCGGCCTTCGAGGAGCCGCTGGGCGACCCCTCCCAGCTGGCGGGGGCGCTGTGCGGGGCGTTCGGCTGCCCCTGCGGCGGGCGTCGGGGCTGAACGCGCGGGGGCGCCCCGCCGCGGCGGGGCGCCCCGCGGGACGTGGGGACGGACGGGCCGTCAGTACCAGTCGACGGCCTGCGAGTGCGACCAGGCGCTGCACGGGGTGCCGTACCGGTTCGCGATGTACTCCAGGCCCCACGTGATCTGGGTGACGGGGTTGGTCTCCCAGTCCGGGCCGGCCGCGGCCATCTTCGAGCCGGGCAGCGACTGCGGGATGCCGTAGGCGCTGGAGGTGGGGTTGTCCGCGTCCCAGCGCCAGTCGCTCTCCTTGGTCCACAGCGACTCCAGGCAGGAGAACTGCTCGGCGCTCCAGCCGCGGTCGGCGACCATGACGCGGGCGACGCCCTTCGGGTCGCGCTGGGCGTTGCGGGTGGCCTCGGCCTCCGCCGCGCGGCGGGCCTCCTCGGCCAGGCGGGCGGCCTCGGCGGCGCGCGCCTCCTCCTCCAGCCGGCGCTGCTCGGCGACGCGCTCGTCCGCGGCGGCGCGCACCTCGCGCTCGCTGAACCAGCCCTGCGCGGCGTCGGTGCGGAAGTCGGCCAGCGCGGCCCGCACGAGGTGGTCGGGCACGGCCGTCTCGGCGGCCTCCGCGTCGCCGGTGGGGGCGAACGAGGCCCCGGCCAGGCCGAGGGCCGTGGCGCCGAGGACGGCGGGAGCGGCCCAGCGCGCCCAGCGGCGGCGGAGCAGGGGCTCGCGGGCGGCGGCGCCGTCGGCGGGGCGGGTGGAGCGGGTGCTGCGGGGCAAACCGGGCCTTCCCTCGGTCGCCCGGCCCACGCCCGGTCGATCACGTCCTCCCCGCGCGGGCACGCGGCTCCGCCGTGGCGGTGCGCTCGTGGGGCCCGGTCGGCGGCCGCGGCGCCCGCTCGGGGCGGGGCGCCGGGTCGTCGTGCGCTGCCGGCCGCCCCCCGTCGGGGGGACGTGCACCGGCCTCGCGGGGTGCTGTCGGGAGACGACGGTGCCCCGGCCGCCGCCCGGAAGGCAAGCCGCGGACCCGCAGATCATCACGGTGAGGTCACATGACGGCCACGATCCGTCGACTTTCGTGACGCATCTCACGCGGGTGTGCGGGTCGGAGGAGGTTTGACGCGACCGGGCGGCCGGAGGTTCCCCGGTGCCCGCCGCGACCTCCTCGGGCGCGGCGGGCACCGGACAGGACCAGCGGCCGGACTCAGGCCCCGGGGCCGTCCAGCAGCTCGGTGACGAGCGCCGCGACCGGCGAGCGCTCCGAGCGGGTCAGCGTCACGTGCCCGAACAGCGGATGCCCCTTCAGCGCCTCCACGACGGCCGCCACCCCGTCGTGCCGGCCCACCCGCAGGTTGTCGCGCTGGGCCACGTCGTGCGTCAGGACCACCTTCGAGCCCTGCCCGATGCGCGAGAGGACCGTCAGCAGGACGTTGCGCTCCAGCGACTGCGCCTCGTCCACCACGACGAAGGAGTCGTGCAGCGAGCGGCCGCGGATGTGCGTCAGCGGCAGCACCTCGAGCATCCCGCGGTCGGCGACCTCCTCCAGCACCGCCGGCGCGACCAGCGCCTCCAGGGTGTCGAAGACCGCCTGCCCCCAGGGGCCCATCTTCTCGGCCTCGGTGCCGGGCAGGTACCCGAGGTCCTGCCCGCCCACCGCGTACAGCGGCCGGAAGACGACGACCTTGCGCTGCTCGCGGCGCTCGACGACCGACTCCAGCCCCGCCGCCAGCGCCAGCGCCGACTTGCCCGTGCCGGCCCGCCCGCCCAGCGACACGATGCTCACCGCCGGGTCCAGCAGCAGGTCCAGCGCGATGCGCTGCTCGGCCGAGCGCCCGTGCACCCCGAAGGCGTCGCGGTCGCCCTTGACCAGCCGCAGCGCCTTGTCGGCGCCGACGCGGGCCAGCGCGTGCCCGCGCGGGGAGGACAGCACGACCCCGGTGTTGCAGGGCAGCTCGCGGCCCTCGGGGTGCTCCAGGCGCCCCGACTCGTACAGCGCGCCGACCTCCTCGGCGCTCGCGACGAGCTCCGTCACGCCCGTCCAGCCGGAGTCGGCGACCAGCTCGGCGCGGTACTCGTCGGCGCTCAGGCCCACCGCGGAGGCCTTCACCCGCAGCGGCACGTCCTTGCTGACGACCGTGACGTCGAGCCCCTCGTCGGCCAGGTTGCGCGCCACCGCGAGGATCCGGGTGTCGCCCGCCGTGGCCAGCGGGCCGGTGCGCAGCGCGGACGGCAGCGAGGACGCGTCGGAGTGGTTCAGCTCCACCCGCAGCGTGCCGCCCTGCTCGCCCACCGGCACCGGCCGGTCGAGGCGGCCGTGCTGCACCCGCAGGTCGTCCAGGCGCCGCAGCGCCTCGCGGGCGAAGTAGCCCAGCTCCGGGTGGTGGCGCTTGCCCTCCAGCTCGCTGACGACCACGAGCGGCAGGACGACGTCGTGCTCGGCGAAGCGCGCCAGCGCCCCGGGATCGGCCAGGAGGACGGAGGTGTCGAGGACGAAGGTCCGGCGCGTCCCGGTCGGGTCGCCGGTCGCGGGGGTGGGGGTGTGGACCACGGACGTCTCCCGTCTCGGGAGCCCCGCGCCGACCGCGCGGGGGCTCCCCTCAGCGGCGGACGGGACGCGACGTGCGGGGGGCACGCGGTCCGGCCCCCCTGCTGCGCTGGACAGCTCGCACGGCGACCTCCCGGGCGGGGAGCGAGCGCCCCCCGTCACCACCGACGCTAGCCGCCGCACCCGCCCGCGGCGGGACGAACACGCGGGGCGGGCGCCCGGGAGGGTGAACATCGCAGCACCTGCCGGTGAGCGGCGGGGGGCCGGCGCCCGACCGGCCGGCGGTGCGCGGTGCGCGGTGCGCCTACGCGCCGAAGCGGCGCTCGCGGGCGGCGTAGGCGCGCAGCGCCCGCAGGAAGTCCACCTTGCGGAAGTCCGGCCACAGGACCTCGCAGAAGTAGAACTCCGAGTGCGCGGTCTGCCACAGCAGGAAACCCGACAGCCGCTGCTCGCCCGAGGTCCGGATGACGAGGTCGGGGTCGGGCTGGCCCTTGGTGTACAGGTGGGCCGCGATGTGCTCGACGTCGAGCACCTCCGCCAGCTCCTCCAGCGTCGTGCCCTTCGCGGCGTGCTCGCGCAGCAGCGAGCGCACCGCGTCGGCGATCTCGCGGCGGCCGCCGTAGCCGATGGCGACGTTGACGACGCCGGTGCTCACCCCGGCCGTGCGCTCGGCCAGCTCGCGCAGCCGCCCGGCGGTCGCCTCCGGCAGCAGGTCCAGGGCGCCCACCGGGTGCACGCGCCAGTGCTGCGTGGCGGCCACGCGGGCGACGGCGTCCTCGACGATGTCGATGAGGGGGGCCAGCTCGGCGGCCGGGCGGGCCAGGTTGTCGGTGCTCAGCAGGTAGAGGGTGACGACCTCGATGCCCTCGTCGGCGCACCAGCCCATGACCTCGATGAGCTTGTCCGCGCCGGCGCGGTGGCCGTGCGCCGTGGAGGCGCCGAACGCCTTGGCCCACCGGCGGTTGCCGTCGACGATGATGCCCACGTGCCGGGGCAGGGCCGTCTGGTCCAGCGACCGCTCGAGCCGCCGCCCGTACGCGCCGTAGAGCAGATCGCGGAGGGCCATCGGCGCTCACGGTACAACCGCCGATCGCTGCCCCGGCGCACCGTCGCGGCGCACCTGCACGGGGTCTCCCCCGGACCCGCGCACGAGGGCCCGCGCGCGGCGCCCCGTCCCCCGTCCGGGGGGCCTCCGGTGGCCGCGCGGGCCAGAACCTACGGTTGCGTAACGTAGGCTCGCGGGATGACGCACGAACCCGTCGCGGACGCCGTCCGGGGCCTCGGCGACCGCCTCGAGGCCGCGGTCAAGCCCCGCCTGCGGGGCTGGCTGCACGCCGGCACGTTCCCCGCCGCGCTCGTCGCCGGGGCGGTCCTCGTCGCGCTGGCGCCCACGGCCGCGACGCGCGCGGCCGCCGCCGTCTTCGCCGTCACCGCGGCCCTGCTGTTCGGCACCAGCGCCCTGTACCACCGCGGCAGCTGGACCCCCCGCGCGAGCGCCGTCCTGCGGCGGCTGGACCACAGCAACATCTTCCTCATCATCGCCGGCACCTACACGCCGCTGGCGGTGGCCACGCTCGAGGCGGACCGGGCCCGGACCCTGCTGGTGCTGGTGTGGGCCGGGGCGCTGGCCGGGGTGGCCTTCCGGGTGCTCTGGGTCGGCGCCCCGCGCTGGCTGTACACGCCCGTCTACGTGGCCCTGGGCTGGGTGGCCGTGGGCTACCTGGGCGACTTCGCCCGCGGCGGCGGCACCGCCGTCGCCGTCCTCGTCGTCGTCGGCGGCCTGCTCTACACCCTCGGCGCCCTCGCGTACGCCACCAAGCGCCCCGACCCCAGCCCGCGCTGGTTCGGCTTCCACGAGGTCTTCCACGCCTTCACCGTGGTCGCCTTCGCCGCGCACTACGCGGCCATCGCCCTGGCGACCGTCCGGCACGGCGCCTGACCCCGCGCCCGGCCCGCCCCGGTGAGCGGGCGGTGCGGCAGGCTGCGCCCGTGACCGCCGCACCCGACGTCCCCGCCGCCCGCCCGGCCCCCCGCACGCCCCCGCGCCGCTTCGCCGTGCTCGGCACGGGCCACTGGGCCCGCACCTGCCACGGCGCGGCGCTGGCCGCGCACCCGGACGTCGAGCTCGTCGGGTTCTGGGGCCGCGACGCGGGGCGGGCGCGCGAGGCGGCGGCGTCGCTGGGCGGGGCGGGCGGGGCGGTGCGCGGCACCGACGACCTCGACGCCCTGCTGGCCGACGTGGACGCCGTGACGCTGGCCCTGCCGCCGCACGTGCAGGCCGCCGTCGCGGTGCGCGCCGCCCGGGCCGGCCGGCACCTGCTGCTGGACAAGCCGCTGGCGCTGGACGTCGCGGCCGCCGACGAGGTCGTCGCCGCCGCGCGGGCGGCGGGCGTGGCGTCGGTGTCGTACATGACGTACCTGTTCCAGCCGGAGGTGACGGACTGGCTGGCGCGGCTGGCCGCCCTGGCGGCCGAGCACGGACCGTGGGAGGGGGCGCTGGCCCGCTGGGCCGGGACGATCGACGTGCCCGGCAACCCCTACGCCGCCTCGGCGTGGCGCCGCGAGCGCGGCGGGCTGTGGGACACCGGCCCGCACGCCCTGTCGGTGCTGCTGCCGCTGCTCGGGCCCGTGGCGCGCGTCGGCGGCGGGCGCGGGGTGCGCGACGCCGTCGTCGTCGCCTGCGAGCACGCCTCCGGCGCGGCGAGCGCGCTGTCGCTGACCCTCACCGCGCCCGCGGGCGCCGGCGGCTCCTCCGCGACCGTGTGGGGGCCCGGCGGCCGGCACGACCTGCCGCGCTTCACCGGCACGCCGCAGGAGGGGTTCGCGCGCGCCGTGGACGCCCTGCGCGCGAGCGCCGCCGAGGAGCGGGCGCACCCGCTGGACGTGACCTGGGCGCGGGACGTGGTGGCCGTCCTGGCCGCCGCCGAGGAGCACCTGGCGCGCCCGGCCGCCGGGCGCACGACCGCCGTCGCCGGGAGCGCCGGCCGCTGAGGACGCTCAGGGGCGCGGAGCGTCCCCCGGCCCGTCGTGCGCGTCGGGGCCCGGCTCCTCGCCGCGGGCCGCGGCGCGCGCACGCTCCTCGCGGGCGCGCTCCTCGGCCTCCACGCGCGCCCGCTGGTTGACCCGCTGCACGCGCCGGGCCATGCCCCGGCCGATGAGGTAGACCGCCAGCGCCAGCACGAACAGCGACGCGAAGCCCCACAGGCCCGGGGTGACGAGGTCCGGGTCGAGGGTGGCCGCCGGGTCGCTCGGCGACGGCGAGGGCGAGGCCGCGACCAGCGCGGCCAGTCCGGCCAGTCCGGTCGCGCTCACGCGGGCACCTGCGCCCGCAGCCCGGCGAACAGGTCGTCCTCGGGCAGCTCGGTCGGCACGTGCGAGAGCGCCAGGTGGTAGTCCTCCGTCGGCCACAGCTCCTGCTGCAGCTCCAGCGGCACGCCGAAGAAGAAGCCGTCGGGGTCGATCTGCGTGGCGTGCGCCAGCAGCGCCCGGTCGCGCACGGGGAAGTACTCGGCGCACTCCACCCGGGTGGTGATCTCCAGCTCGGTGCGCGGCGGGCCGTCGCTGGCCTCGATGCGCGCGATCCACTCCTCGTACGGGGACTCCAGCCCGCGCGCCAGCAGCGCCTCGTGGAACGTGCGGATCCGGGCGACCGAGAAGCCCGCGTGGTAGTAGAGCTTCGACGTGCGCCACGCCGGGCCCGCGGCCGGGAAACGGTCGGGGTCGGCGGCCGCGTCGAACGCCTCGCGCGAGACGCGGTGGCACATGACGTGGTCCGGGTGCGGGTACCCGCCGGACTCGTCGTAGGTGGTCATCACGTGCGGGCGGAACTCGCGCACCACGTGGGTGAGGGCGTCCACCGTGAACTCCAGCGGCTCCAGCGCGAAGCAGCCCGCCGGCAGCGGCGGCAGCGGGTCGCCCTCCGGCAGGCCCGAGTCGACGTAGCCCAGCCAGCGGTGCTGCACGCCCAGGACCCGGGCCGCCTCGGCCATCTCGCGGCGGCGGTACTCGGCCATGTCGCGCAGCATCCGCGGGTCGCCCTGCAGGCGGGGGTTGAGCACGTCGCCGCGCTCACCGCCCGTGCAGGAGACGACGAGCACCTCCACGCCCTCGGCCGCGTACCGCGCCGTCGAGGCGGCGCCCTTGCTGGACTCGTCGTCCGGGTGGGCGTGCACGGCCATCAGCCGCAGGCTCTCCGCCACCGGTGCTCCCCTCTTCCTGGCTCGTCGCCGACGGGTGCGACGATCGGGGTACATCTTCACCGATGCCCCGCGGCGCGCCGCGCCGGGCGGGCGTGGACGGGGCGGGAGGGCGGGGTCGTGAGCGGCGAGGACGGGACCGGGCGGACCGGCGGCACGCGCGCGGGCACCGACGCGGACCTGCTGGCCGAGCGCTACGGCCGCCGCCGGCCGGGTGCCCGCCCCTGGTGGCGCCGTCCCCTGCCGCTGGCGGGCGCGGTCCTGGGGGCGCTCGCCCTGCTCGCCTGGATGGCGTGGGCGGCGGTGGTGCAGACGCGCGGGCCGGCGGCCACGGAGGTGGCCCACCGCGTCGTGGACGACTCCACCGCCGAGCTGCGCTTCGCCGTCACCCGCGACCCCGGCACCGCCGTGACCTGCGCCGTCAGCGCCGCCAACGACCGCAACACCGAGGTGGGCCTCGTCGAGGTCCAGGTGCCGCCGGGCGGCGGGCGCACCGTCGAGCTGACCACGACGGTGCGCACCGTCGAGCGCGCCGTGACGGTCGGCGTGGAGTCGTGCGTGGCCGCGGACTGAGCCGTCCCCTCCTCCGCGCGTCCCGGCCGTCAGGTGGAGACCGGCCGCGGATGCGGCTACCGTGGGTCGTTCCGAGTCGCTCGCTCCCGCTGCCGCGGGGCCGGGCGACTCCGCTTTTCACCCGGCGGCACCCGCGGTGCCGCCCGTTCGTCCAGCACCTGTGTGCACCACGGACCGCTCACCACCCGGGTGAGCCGGGCCACGAGGTTTCGAGGAGTCATCGTGAGCGAGACGACCACCGGCAGCGGCACCTGGCTGACCCAGGACGCCTTCGACCGGCTCAAGGCCGAGTACGACCACCTGTCCGGTGAGGGCCGCACCGAGCTCGCCCGCCGCATCGAGCAGGCCCGCGAGGAGGGCGACCTCAAGGAGAACGCGGGCTACCACGCCGCCAAGGAGGAGCAGGGCAAGCAGGAGCTGCGCATCCGCCAGCTGCGCCACCTGCTCGAGACGGCGCAGGTCGGCGAGGCCGCCCCCGCCGCCGGCGGCGAGGTCGTCCTCGGCTCCGTCGTGACCGTCGAGCTGGCCGGCGAGGAGGTGCGCTTCCTGCTGGGCAGCCGCGAGGTCGGTGACGGCGCCGGCCTGGACGTCTACAGCGAGAGGTCCCCGCTGGGTGCGGCCGTCATCGGCCGCAAGCCCGGCGACGAGGTCGCCTACACCGCGCCCAACGGCCGCAGCGTGCCCGTCAAGGTGCTCTCCGTCGAGCCGTTCACCGGCTGACCCCGCGGCCCGTCCGGCCGCGCCCGGCTCCACCGGGCGCGGGCGGGCGCCGCCGGACGTAGGTTGCCCCGGTGACGACCAGCGCGAGCCTCCCGCTGCCCCTCGACGCTCCCGACGACCTCCCCCGCACCCTCGGCGCGCTGCGCGCCTCCGGCCACGAGCACGTCGCCGTGAAGGAGGAGCTGCGGCGCAACCTGCTGGCGCGCATGCGCGCCGGCGAGGACCGCTTCCCCGGCGTCGTCGGCTACGAGGACACCGTGGCCCCCGAGCTGGAGCGCGCCCTGCTCGCCGGGCACGACGTCGTGCTGCTCGGCGAGCGCGGCCAGGGCAAGACGCGCCTGCTGCGCTCCCTGGTCGGCCTGCTCGACGAGTGGACGCCCGTCATCGCCGGCAGCGAGCTCAACGAGCACCCGTACGCCCCGCTGACCCCCGCCTCGCGGCGGCGGGTCCTGGCTGAGGGCGACGACCTGCCGGTGGAGTGGCTGCACCGCTCGCTGCGCTACGGCGAGAAGCTCGCCACCCCCGACACCTCCGTCGGCGACCTCATCGGCGACGTGGACCCCGTCAAGGTCGCCGAGGGCCGCGCGCTGGGCGACCCGGAGACCATCCACTTCGGGCTGGTCCCGCGCACCAACCGCGGGGTCTTCGCCGTCAACGAGCTGCCGGACCTGGCCGAGCGCATCCAGGTGGCGCTGCTGAACGTCCTGGAGGAGCGCGACATCCAGGTCCGCGGGTACCAGCTGCGCCTGCCGCTGGACCTGCTGCTGGTGGCCAGCGCCAACCCGGAGGACTACACCAACCGCGGGCGGATCATCTCCCCGCTGAAGGACCGCTTCGGGGCGGAGGTGCGCACCCACTACCCGCTGGAGGTCGACCTGGAGGTCGACCTGGTGCGGCAGGAGGCGGACACCGTCGCCGAGGTGCCCGAGCACCTGCTGGAGGTCGTCGCCCGCTTCACCCGGGCGGTGCGCGAGTCGCCGGCCGTCGACCCCGCCTCCGGGGTCTCGGCCCGCTTCTCCATCGCGGCGGCCGAGACGGTCGCGGCGGCGGCGCTGCGCCGGCACGCGCTGTCCGGGGAGCAGCACGACCCGGTCGCGCGGGTGGGCGACCTGCACACCGTCGTCACGGTGCTGGGCGGCAAGGTGGAGTTCGAGCAGGGCGAGGAGGGCCGCGAGGTGGAGGTGCTGGAGCACCTGCTGCGCACGGCCGTCGCCGAGACGTACCGCGCCCGCCTGGGCGGGGCGGAGCTGTCCGGGTTCGCCGAGCTCGTCACCGAGGGGCGCACCATCGAGACCGGCGACCTGGTGCCCGCCGAGGAGCTGCTGCGCCAGGTCGGCACCGTCCCCGGCCTGGGGCGCGTCCTGGACCGCCTGGGCCTGGGCGACGACCCGTCGCCGGGCCGCGCGGCGTCCGGGGTGGAGTTCGTGCTGGAGGCGCTGCACCTGACCCGCCGGCTGGACAAGGTGACGCTGGAGGACGGGCGGACCGTCTACGGCAGCTGACGCCGGTCCTCCGCGGGCTCGCCGCGCCAGCGCGGGGAGCGGTCGTCGAGCGCGCGCACGAGCCGTGCGCAGCGGGTCAGCAGGTCCACCCGCCCCTCCCCCGCGCCGTCCACGTCCTGCGGACCGGTCACGCCGTCAGCTCACCCGGGCGCGGACGGCGGCGGCGACCTCCCGCAGGTCCTCGTCGGTGCGCGCGGGCGCGCCGGCGGCCGTGGCGCCGGGGTCCAGCGGCAGGTCCAGCCAGCTGAAGCAGCCGACCTGCTCGGGCCGGCGCGGCAGGTGCAGCGGCTCCAGCAGCGGCGCGGACCGCACCACCAGCGCGGTCAGCAGGTGCCGCGGGCGGAAGTCCACGCGGCTGCGGCGCACCGAGTCCGTCGTCCACACGTGCAGGTCCGCCAGCTCCCCGACCCGCTCCGGACGGGTCACCGGCACCACCTCGACGACCTCCAGGAGCGCGCGCACGACCACGGCGTCGTCGGCCACGTCCGCCGCACCGCGCGCGAGCAGGTCGTGGTGCTCGGGGCGCACCGCCTCGGCGTGGCTGTGCGCGACGGTCGGGAAGAGCAGGAAGCGGTCCGCGCCGACGGCGAACCGCTTCTCGCCGACGCCGCCCTTGCGCAGCAGCAGCGCCTGGCGGCCCTCCAGCAGGGCGTGCGCGACGGCACCCCACTCCTTCAGCGCGGGCACGGTCGCGACGGAGGTGGTGGCGGCGGGGGTGGTGGACGTCGTCACGCGGTCAGCATGACCGGTCGGCGGCGCGGCCCACCACCCCCGCGGCGCGCGGGCGGGGTCAGTCGTTCTGGGGGAAGCCGAGGTTCAGGCCGCCGTGGGAGGGGTCCAGCCAGCGCTCGGTGACGACCTTGCCGCGGGTGAAGAAGTGCACGCCCTCGGTGCCGTGGGCGTGGGTGTCGCCGAACAGGGACTGCTTCCAGCCGCCGAAGGAGTAGTAGGCCACCGGCACCGGGACCGGGACGTTGACGCCGATCATGCCGACCTGCACCTCGTTGCGGAACTTGCGGGCCGCGCCGCCGTCGTTGGTGAAGATGGCCACGCCGTTGCCGTACCGGTTGGCGTTGATGAGGTCCAGGCCCTCGTCGTAGCCGGACACGCGCAGCACCGACAGGACGGGCCCGAAGATCTCCTCGGTGTAGATCGACATGCCGGTGCCGACCTTGTCGAACAGGGTGGGGCCCAGCCAGAACCCGTCGGCGGCGGCCTGGTCGTCCTGCGCGTCGGGCACGACCTGGCGGCCGTCGATGACCAGCTCGGCGCCCTCGGCGACGCCGGCGTCGACGTAGCCGGCGACCTTGTCGCGGTGCGCGCCGGTGACCAGCGGGCCCATGTCGGCGCCCTTGCGCCCGTCGCCGGTGCGCAGGGTCGCGACCCGCTCGGAGATCTTGGCGATGAGCTCGTCGGCGATCGAGTCGACGGCGACCAGGGCCGAGACGGCCATGCAGCGCTCGCCGGCGGAGCCGAAACCGGCGTTGACGGCGGCGTCGGCGGCCAGGTCCAGGTCGGCGTCGGGCAGCACGAGCATGTGGTTCTTGGCCCCGCCCAGGGCCTGCACGCGCTTGCCGTGCGCGGTGCCGGTCTCGTACACGTACTTCGCGATGGGGGTCGAGCCGACGAACGACACGGACGCCACGTCGGGGTGCCTCAGCAGGCCGTCGACGGCGACCTTGTCGCCGTGCAGGACGTTGAAGACGCCGTCGGGCAGGCCGGCGTCCTTCCACAGCTGGGCGATGAACAGCGCCGCGGAGGGGTCCTTCTCGCTGGGCTTGAGGACCACGGTGTTGCCGGCGGCGATGGCGAGGGGGAAGAACCACATCGGGACCATCGCGGGGAAGTTGAACGGGGAGATGATCGAGACCACGCCCAGCGGCTGGCGGATCGAGTAGACGTCGACCTTGGTCGAGGCGTTCTCGCTCATGCCGCCCTTGAGCAGGTGGTTGATGCCGCAGGCCAGCTCCACGACCTCCTGCCCGCGGCTGACCTCTCCCAGCGCGTCGGAGACGACCTTGCCGTGCTCGGCGGTGATGATCTCGGCCAGTTCGCCCTTGCGGGCGTTCAGCAGCTCGCGGAAGGCGAACAGGACGGCGGTGCGCCGGGCCAGGGAGGTGTCGCGCCAGGAGGGGAAGGCCGCCTTCGCGGCGGCCACCGCGTCCTGGACGTCCTGCTGCTCGGCCAGCGCGACCTGCTTGGTCACCTTCCCGGTGGCCGGGTCGTACACGTCACCGCGCCGCTGGCCGGCACCGCTCGTGGGCGCACCGGCGATCCAGTGCGCCACGACGGGCAGGTCGGCCGTGCCAGCGGCGGCGGTGGAGCTGGCGGTGGTGGTGGTCAACGGAGCCTCCTCGGGCGTCTTCGGCGCGGGCGCGGGGCGGGCGGGCCGCCCGGCCGCCGGGCGCGCCCATCATGCCACCGCCCGACCCCACTTTGTCCAGACAAACTGTCATCAGATCCAGGCGTCCTCCTCGTCCGGTGCGCGCCGAGCCGTGGCGCCCCGCCCGCGGCGGACGTAGCGTCGCGGCGTGGCCGAGGCAGGAGGACGCAGGCGCCGGCTGGAGCGCTACCGCTACGGCGAGTGGTCCGGGGGCGCCGACCCGCTGGCCCCGCCGTACGACGTGCGCGGGGCGCTGGACCAGGTGGGGCGCGAGGTGCTGCGCGGCGGGTCGCTGCGCGAGGCCCTGCGCGACCTCCTGCACCGCGGGCCCGACGGCGGCTCCGGCCTGGACCAGCTGCGGGCGCGCGCCGCCCGGCTGCGCCGCGAGGCCGCCCGCCGCGGCGACCTCGACGGCGCCCTGACCCGGGCCCGCGCCCAGCTCGACCAGGCCCTGGCCGCCGAGCGCGAGGAGCTGGCCGGGCGCGAGGGCGACGACGCCCGCTTCGCCGAGACGCGGCTGGACGCCCTGCCCCGCTCCACCGCGCAGGCCGTGCGCGAGCTGGAGGACTACGACTGGGCCAGCGACCGGGCCCGCGAGGCCTACCGGCAGCTGCTCGACGGGCTGCGCGGCGACGTCGTCGACCAGCAGTTCCGCGGCATGAAGCAGGCCCTGCAGGGAGGCGGCGCCGGCGAGGCGGCGCAGGCGCTGAAGGACATGCTGGCCGACCTCAACGACCTGCTGGGCGAGAAGGCCCGCGGCGAGGACACCGAGGAGGACTTCCAGCGGTTCCTCGACCGCCACCGCGACGCCCTCGGCCCCGACGCCGAGGACGTGCGCGACCTCGACGACCTCGTCGACACCCTGGCCCGGCGCGCGGCGGCGGCCTCGCGGCTGATGCGCTCGCTGTCGCCGCAGCAGCGCGAGGAGCTGCAGCAGCTCGTCGACGCCGCCTTCGGCGACGACGTCGACCTGCAGGCGCAGATGGCGCAGCTGTCGGACAACCTGCGCGCGCTGCGCCCCGACCTGGACTTCAGCCGCGGCGAGCGGGTCCGCGGCGCGCAGGGCGCCGAACCGCTCGGCTACGGGGAGGCCGCCGACGCGCTGCAGGACCTGTCCGAGCTGGACGACCTCGTCGACGCCCTCGGCCAGGACAACCCCGGCGCCACCCTGGACGACGTGGACGTCGACGCGCTGGAGCGCCAGCTGGGCCGCGGCGCCGCCGACGACCTGCAGCGCCTGCGCGAGCTGGAGCGCGAGCTGCAGCGCCAGGGCTGGCTGTCCCGATCGCCGGACGGGCTCGTCCTGTCCCCCAAGGCGCTGCGCCGGCTCGGCCAGACCGCCCTGCGCGAGGTGCTGCAGCGGGTGGACACCGGCGGCCGCGGCGACCACGAGAACCGCGACGCGGGTGCCGGCGGCGAGCCCACGGGCGCCACGCGGCGCTGGGCGTTCGGGGACGAGCAGCCGCTGGACGTCGTGCGCACCGTCTCCAACGCGGTGCGCCGCACCGCCTCCACGGGTCCCGGGCCGGTGCGCCTGTCGTGGGAGGACTTCGAGGTCGTCGAGACGGAGCGGCGCGCCTCGGCGGCCGTCGCGCTGTGCGTGGACCTGTCGTTCTCCATGGCGGCCGAGGGCCGCTGGGGGCCGATGAAGGAGACGGCGCTGGCGCTGTCGCACCTCATCGCCACGAAGTTCCCCGGCGACGCCCTGCAGGTCGTCGGCTTCGGCCTGCACGCGCAGCCGATGACGCTGGGCGAGCTGGCGCAGGTGGAACCGGACTTCGTGCAGGGCACGAACCTGCAGCACGCGCTGAGCATCGCCCGCCGCCACCTGCGCCGGCACCCCGACGCCGAGCCCGTGGTCCTCGTCATCACCGACGGCGAGCCCACCGCCCACCTCGACGACTCCGGCGGGACGCCGGAGGCCGTGTTCCAGTGGCCCCCCACTCCCGCCACGATCCGCGCCACCGTCGCCGAGGTGGACCGGCTGACGCGGTTCGGGGCGACGATCAACCTGTTCATGCTGGGCGACGACCCCGGGCTGCGGCGGTTCGTCGACGCGGTCGCGCGCCGCAACGGCGGCCGGGTGCTGACCCCCAGCCCGGAGCGGCTGGGCCAGTTCGTCGTCGACGACTACCTGCGCTCGCGGACGGCGGGCGCGCGGGGCGGGGGCGGGCGGCGCGCGTCCTGACCGCCCCCGCACCCGCACCGCTGGTCAGGCGAAGGCGGCCCGGACCACGTCGAGCACGGCGCCCATCGCCGCGAGCGCCCCGGCCTCGTCGGCGGCCACGGCCGTGGGCAGCGCCGTGACCGCCACCTGCACGGCGCGCCCGTCCTCGGTGGCGCCGCCGCGCGTCTCGAACCCGGGGATGTCCCCGCCGTGCCCCCACAGCAGCGCGCCGTCCGGCAGCGGCGAGCTGGACAGCCCCAGGCCGTAGCGGGTGCCCGGCCACGGGTCCTCGGGCGAGGGCACGGTGGCGCGCAGCTGCTCCAGCTGCGCCGGCGGCAGCAGGTCCCCGCGCAGGAGCGCCAGGGTGAAGGTGTTCAGCTCGGCCGGGGTGGTGACGAGGGCGCCCGCGGCCCAGCCCCAGGACGGGTCCAAGGACGTCATGTCCTGCCACGGCAGCGCGGAGGAGTCGCGGTGGTGGGCGCGCGGGTGCGGGCCGCGGTAGCCCTGCTCGCCGGGGTGCGGGAAGAACGTCGCGCGCAGGCCGAGGGGCTCGGCGATCCGGGCGCGCACGAGCTCGGCCAGCGGCAGGCCCGCGACGCGCTGGGCGATCAGCCCGGCGACGACGTAGCCGGTGTTGCTGTACTCCCAGCGCTCGCCCGGGACGGCCGTGGCGGGCACGTCGCGCACCAGGTCCAGCAGCTCGCGGGGCTCGTAGTAGCGGTCGCGCAGGAGCGTCCAGTCGGTCGTGCCGAAGTGGGCGGTGTAGTTGGGCACGCCCCCGGTGTGCTGGAGCACCTGGCGGACGGTCACCGCGCGCCCGTCGCCGCCGGGGCCGCGCAGCACCCCCGGCAGGTGCTCCTCGACGGGCCCGTCGAGGTCCAGGCGGCCCTCGGCGGCCAGCTGCAGCAGGAGGACGGCCACGAACGTCTTGGTGTTGCTGCCGGCGCGCACCCGCCCGTCGGCGGGCACGGGGCCGACACGGGTCGCGGTCAGGTCGCGGGTGCGGCCGTCGGCGTCGCGCACGGCGGCCAGCGCGGAGGGGAAGCCGACCTCGTGCACGAGGTGGTCCAGGTGCTCCTGCAGGGGGTGGGGGCGGCGGCGCCGGGCCGCGGGCGTCGCGGGGGTGGCGTGCGCGGCGCTCGCGGCACCACCGGTCAGCAGCGCACCGCCGAGAGCGCCGAGCACGGCGCGGCGGGACGCGGGGGCGGTGGTGGTGACGGTCACGGGGGCCTCCGGGGCTCGGTGGGTTCTCACGAGCTCCAGCCGACCACCGCGCACGGCCGCGTCCCAGGGTGCTGCCCCGCGTCCTCGCGGTGGGGCCTGCCCCACCCCCGGACCCCTCCCCCCCACCCCTCCTCCCGCCGTGTTCTTGCAGGGTCTCCCAGCAAGATCACGGTGGTGGGTGGGGTCGGCGCGGCACGACGGGCCGGTGGCGGGTGCGCAGGCCGGCGTCCGGAGCCCGCCCGCAGCACCCGGCCGCGGCGACGCGCCCGGCGGCGGGCGGAGAGCCGGGCGGCGAGCGGAGAGCCGGGCGGAGCGCCCGCCACCGGCCCCCACCCGACCACGCCCGAGAGGCGCTGCCCGTCAGCCCAGCGCGGAGGCCAGGTCGGCGATCAGGTCGTCGGCGTCCTCCAGCCCGACGGACAGCCGCACGAGGTCGTCGGGGACCTCCAGCAGCGAGCCGGCCACGGAGGCGTGGGTCATCTTCCCGGGGTGCTCGACGAGGGACTCCACGCCGCCCAGCGACTCGGCCAGGGTGAACAGCTCGGTCCCCTTGCACACGCTCAGCGCGTCCTCGACGCTCGCGGTTCGGAAGGAGATCATCCCGCCGAACCGGCGCATCTGCTTCGCGGCGACGTCGTGGTTGCGGAACTCCGGCAGCCCCGGGTACAGCACCTTCGTCACCCGCGGGTGCGACTGCAGGAACTCCACGACGCGCTCGGCGTTGTCGCAGTGCCGCTCCATCCGCACCGCGAGCGTCTTCAGCCCGCGCTGGACCAGCCAGGAGTCGAAGGCGCCGGGCACCGCGCCCATCGCGTTCTGGTGGAAGCCGATGCGGGCGGTGAGGGTGCCGCCGCGGCCGTCGTCGCCGTCGCGGACGACGACGACCCCGCCCACCACGTCGGAGTGGCCGCCGGCGTACTTGGTGGTGGAGTGCACGACGAGGTCGGCGCCCAGCAGCAGCGGGGTCTGCAGGTACGGGGAGGCGAAGGTGTTGTCCACCACCAGCAGCGCGCCGGCCTCGTGGGCGATCTCGGCGATGGCGGCGATGTCGCCGATCGTCAGCAGCGGGTTGGTGGGCGTCTCCAGCCACACCAGCCGGGTGCTGCCGGGGCGCACCGCCGCGCGCACCGCGTCCAGGTCGCCCAGGTCCACGGGGGTGTGCTCCACGCCCCACGGCTCGAAGACCTTCTTCACCAGCCGGTAGGTGCCGCCGTAGGCGTCGTCCGGGAAGACGACGTGGTCGCCCGGCAGGAGCAGGGCGCGCAGCACGGCGTCCTCGGCGGCCAGGCCGGAGGCGAACGCGTAGGCGTCGTCGCCCTGCTCCAGGGAGGCGAACTGCACCTCCAGGGAGGTGCGGGTGGGGTTGCCGGAGCGGGAGTACTCGTAGCCGGTGCCGAGGCCGGTGCGCATCCCGCCGACGCCGTCCTGCTTGTAGGTGGACGTCTGGTAGATCGGCGTCACCACGGCCCCGGTCGCCGGGTCGGCCTCCTGGCCGGCGTGCAGGGCGCGGGTGGAGAAGCCGGGCAGCTGGTTGGTCACGCCCGAGAGCCTAAGGGCGCGGGCGGGAAGGTCCGGGGCCCCGGCGCGGTTGCAGCGGGTACCCGCAGGGAGGAGACCCCGTGTCGATCGGCCGCATGTTCGGCAACCCGTACAAGACCCGCATGGTGACGCGCGAGGAGGCGCTGGCCGGGCGCAGCACCCGCCCGTTCCCGGTCCCCCGCGAGCACGCCGTCCTGGGCACCCCGCTGGAGGGGCCGTGGCCCGAGGGGACCGAGGTGATCTCGTTCGCCATGGGCTGCTTCTGGGGCGCGGAGCGCATCTTCTGGCAGCAGCCGGGCGTCGTCACCACGGCCGCCGGGTACCAGGGCGGGTTCACCGAGAACCCCACCTACGAGGAGTCGGTGACCGGGATGACCGGGCACGCCGAGACCGTCCTCGTGGCCTACGACCCCGCGCGGACCACCCCCGAGCAGCTGC
Organism: Kineococcus haloalkalitolerans; assembly: GCF_050871905.1. Lineage (NCBI taxonomy): Bacteria > Bacillati > Actinomycetota > Actinomycetes > Kineosporiales > Kineosporiaceae > Kineococcus > Kineococcus haloalkalitolerans. Next base: position 459 of record NZ_JBJLSH010000016.1, on the reverse strand, counting down.
TGAAGGTGTTCTGGGAGAACCACGACCCCACGCAGGGCTTCCGCCAGGGCAACGACCGCGGCACCGAGTACCGCTCGGCCGTGTACACGACGACCGCGGCGCAGGCCGAGGCCGCGCGCACCACGCGCGAGACCTTCCAGCGCGAGCTGACCGCGCACGGGCACGGCACGATCACCACGGAGGTCCGCTCCGCGGCCGACGCCGGCCCGTTCTGGTACGCCGAGGAGCACCACCAGCAGTACCTGCACAAGGTCCCCGGCGGGTACTGCAACCACGGCCCCAACGGGCTGACCTGCCAGATCGGCCTCGTGGCCGGCGGGGCGTGAGCACGACGGCGGCCCCTGCGGTGCTGCGGGCCGCCGGACGCGGGGTGGGGGGGGGGGGGGGGGGGGGGGGGGGGGGGGGGGGGGGGGGGGGGGGGGGGGGGGTGGGGGGGGGGGGGGGGGGGGGGGGCGGGGC